>NZ_JAMYMV010000041.1:0-61504 GCF_040318715.1 Mesorhizobium sp. M1050
CCGGAGAGCGGCGCCTTCCGCCTCCCCCCCGGCGCGCACGTCCTGCGCCCGCCGCACCCCGCGGGCCTGTTTAAGGGCCCGCGGCACGCCGGTTCGCCGGCCCGCGGGGGCCGACGCCCGCAGCGACTTGCGTTCCTCGTCGGTGAAATCCTTGCTGACGCCGACCTCGCCGATGATGCCGGCCATGATTTCGGGTTGCGTCGACCCGCCGCCGACGTCGTTGACAAGGAATTCGGTGACGTCGTCGACGTCCATCGCTTTCAGCCAGTCGGGGTGGGTGTGCTGCAGGTAAAAACCTGTCCCCATGACGATCCGCAACCCCGACGCGCGGGCGATGCGTGCCAGCTTCACCGGATCGCGGCCAATGCCGATGTTGGTCGCATCGACCAACGTGTGGCCGCCGAGCGCCCGGTATTTCGCCAGCTCCGAAAGCGCCAGATCGCTATCGTCGAGCGAGACGTTGTCGCGGTTCATGTAAGGGTTCATCCGCAACTCGCCGATGATCTCCATGCTGACCGGCTGCTCGGCGATCTTCTTCTCGTCGGGATGGCAGGGGCATTTCCACGATTTCGCGCCATCGATCAGGATATGCTCGTGCATCAGCGTCACGCCCATGTCGGCGATCGCGACCGGGCCGGTAACGGTCATCACGGTGCCGGAGCGGATACCGATGGGCGCCCGTTCCCTTGGTTTGTCGTCGAACAGATGATCCATGTCAGCGGCTCCGCGTTGCGCCCCTGAACAGCCGGAAATTCAGCCAGATGGCGACGAGGATGATCGTGCCGGTGACGATCGGCGTCAGGAAGGGCGACATGTGCGCCAGGATCAGGCCGTTGCCGATAACGGCGACGGTCAACGCGCCGAGCACGGTGCCGATGATCGTGCCGCGCCCGCCGAACAGGCTGGTGCCGCCAAGCACCACGGCGGCGATGACATCGAGCTCGAAACCCTGGCCGGAATTCGACGAGCCGGAACCGAGCCGGGCGGCAAGAACAATGCCGGCCACCGCCGCCGCCATGCCTGACAGGACATAGACGAACAGCGTCATGAAGCGCGTATCGACACCGGCGCGGCGCACGGCCTCGGCATTGGCCCCGATGCCGGTGACATAGCGCCCGAATGGCGTCTGGTTGAATGCGAGATAGGCGACGATCAGGACGACAAGGGCGAGCAGTGCCGGTACCGGCACGCCGAGAAACCAGGCCCTGCCGATGTTGACGAAGAAGCTGGTCGGCTCAACCGGGATAGAATAGCCGCCGGTGATCAGCAACGCCACGCCGCGGATGATCGAGAGTCCGGCAAGTGTGACGATAAAGGCCGGTATCCGCTCATAGGCGATGAAGAAGCCCTGCAAAACCCCGATCGCCGCGCCGAGTGCCAGCATGGCGACGACGACGAGCGGCCACGGCAGGCCGAACTGCAGCAAGACAGCCGACAACGTCGCCGTCAGCGCCAGCACGGACCCGACCGAAAGGTCGATGCCGCCGGTGGTGATGACGAAGGTCATGGCTGCCGCAACGATCAGCAGCGGCGCCGACTGGCGCACGATGTTGAGCAGATTGGGCGCCGTCAGGAAGGAGCCGGTGGCCAGCGAGAAGACCACGCAGACGACGAGGAAGAACAGCGCTATCGAGACGACGCTGCCATTGGCTATCGCCATGTCCTTCCAGGTGGTGTTGTGGACGCGTTTGGGCGGCGAGGCGCTGATATCCCCAGGTGATGACGTGACATTCATGGCTGCGCTGCCTCATCACGGCTGGCGCGGGCCGAACGCGCCGTGAATTTGCGGCCGACGATGAGGTTGACGACCTCTTCGATGCTGGTGTCGCCGATCTTGCGTTCGGCGACATTGCAACCCTCATACATGACCTGGATGCGATCGCAGACCAGGAACAGATCCTGCAGCCGATGGGTGATGAGGATGACGCTGACGCCGCGGGCGCTGACGGCGCGGATGAGCTCCAGAACCGCTTCGACTTCTGCCACCGCAAGGGCCGCCGTCGGTTCGTCCATGATCAGCACCGATGGATCGAAGGAGGCGGCGCGGCCGATGGCAATCGACTGGCGCTGCCCACCGGACAGGTTTTCGACCTTGAGCCTGGTATCGGCGATGACGATGCCGAGCCGGTCGAGCATCTCACGCGTCTGATCATGCATGCGCTTGTTGTCGAGAAAGGGGACGCCGAGAACGCGGCGGCGCGGCTCGCGGCCGAGGAAGAGATTGCCCGCCACATCAATCGTGTCGCAGAGTGAAAGGTCCTGATAGACCATCTCCACCCGTGCGGCGCGGGCATCGGCGGGTGAGGAAAAGGAGACAGCCTTGCCGTCGATCTCGATGGTGCCGGAGTCCGGAATGACCGCACCGGACAGAACCTTGCTCAAGGTGGATTTGCCGGCTCCATTGTCGCCGACCAGGCCAAGCACCTCGCCAGGCTTCAGGTCCAGCGAAACGTCGTCCAGCGTCTGGATAGGGCCGTATCGTTTGGAAATACCGGTCATCCTGACGCGGTAGGATTCGCCATCGCTCATCACGGTTCCAGTTCTCAAGCCAACAAGTTCAATCGGTCGTCGGGCCGCGCCGGGAACCCCCAGGGGATTGCGCGGCCCGGCGGTCCGGGGAGGATACTACTTGAACATGCCCTTGAACTGGCCGACATTTTCCTTGGTCACGATGGTGATCGGAACATTGATGATCGGATCGATCTTCTCACCCTTCTTGAGCTTGCCGAAGGCTTCAACCGCTGCCTTGCCTTCACCAGCCGGATCCTGCTGGACGACGGCCACCACCCAGCCCTCTTCGAGACCTTGCACCGCCGACTTGGTCAGGTCCCAGCCGAACACCTTGACATCGCCGGTGCGGCCCTGGCTGGTGACGGCGGAAACCGCACCGAGCAGAGCCGGCTCGCCGGTTGCATAAAGAGTCGTCATGTCGGGATTGGCGGTCATAAGGTTCTCGGCGGCGGACAGGGCTACGTCCTGTACGTTCTGGCCGTCGACCGTGTCGAGGAAGGTTACCTTCTGGCCGCTGTCGGTGACGGCCTTCTTGAAGCCGTCGAGCCGCTGGTTCTGGATGAACGAATTGAGCGCGCCGACAACGCCGATCTTGGCGGTTCCGTTCAGCTTGGTCTTGACGTATTCGGCGTAGAACTTGCCTATATCCTCGCCGGCCTTGGTGTTGTCGACGCCGACAAAGGCGACGTTGTCGCCATTCGGGATCTGCGCGTCGATGGCAATGACCGGAATTCCGGCAGCCTTGGCCGCGGTGATGGCCGGCTTCACACCGTTGACGTCGATGGCGACGAGAATGATGCCGTCGACCTTCTGGGTGATGTAATTTTCGATCGCGTCGTTCTGCGCGCTTGGTACATTGTTGGCGTTGAAGATGACGAGGTCGACGCCGGCGGCCTTGGCAGCAGCTGTTGCACCGTCATTGATCTGGTTGAAGAACAGGGCCTGCTGGTTGATGGTCACCAGCGCATAGGTCTCGGCCATGGCGGAAGCAGAGCCGAGGGCGAGGGTCATGGCGATGGCTGCGGCGCAGCTTGAAAGGATCTTTGTAAGACGCATTCCGGTTCCCCTTGGTTTTACGAAAAGGCCCTTGATCGGGCTCACCTGGCGACTGAGCGCAAGGGCATAATTCAAGATGCTTGATTTCTTGTCAAGTGACTTGAATTAGCGTCAACGAAAGGAATCAGGGGATGCGCCGGATCAGAATGTCGCTGGCGTGTTCACCCAGAAAATGCTGGCGCGTTCATCTCCGACATTGCGGTACCAGTGCGGCAGTTCGGAGTTGAAGACGAAGGAATCGCCGGCGGCCAGGCGAAATGTTTTTTCGCCGACCATCAATTCGATCGCACCTTCCAGGAGATAGCCGACTTCCTCGCCGGCATGCTGGATCGGGCCAGCGCTCTCACCGCCCGCTTCGATATGATGGATGTTGCACTGCAGGAGATGGCCGGGCGAATACGGAATGACACGCTCGAGCGAAATACCTTCGCCGCGCCGAAGCGGATCGAGCGCTATCAACGGCCGCGATCCAGCCCGAAAGACGATGCCTTCGTCGCCATCGGATTCCTCGAACATCCAACCAATGTTCGTGCCGAGCACCTCGACGAGCCGGTGAAGCATGGGAAGCGAGGGCGAGACCTTGCCGTTCTCCACCTTGGAAAGCAGGCTTTCCGAGCAGTTCGCGGCGGCAGCGAGCGCCTTCAAGGTCAGCCCTCGCGTCTGCCGGGACAGCTTCAGCCGCGTGCCGAGCCGCAAGAGGCTGGTGGCGGTCGAGCGCTCGTCACGCTTGCTGTTCTGGGTATCGATCTTGTTCATTGGGGGGCGCGAACATCTCCTCTGGTCGGGCCGACTCGTAAAACTGATCCTGTACGATGTCCATCCTATGAAAAATGGAGGAATGGCTGGATCGCAATCAGCGACCTGCCCAGGCAAGCGCCGCCCCCGCCGTTTCAATGCTCGCGAATGGGCTCCGCCGCTCAGGCCGGTTCGCGCTTCAGCGCCTGTGCCATGCAGTGGATGCCGCCGCCGGTCTTGGAAATCTCGCTCATGTCGACGGCCGCGACCTCGAAGCCGCGTGCCTTGAGCTGACCGATCAGCGTCTGGCTGGAGGTCGGCGCGATCACCCGGTCCTTGCCCAGCGACATGAAGTTGCAGCCGAGCGCCATCGTATCCTGGAACGGCACGTCGATGATCTCGTGTCCCTTGCCCTTCAGCCAGTCGACGATGCCGGGCTCAGTGCAGGCGAGGCAAACGGCGGTCAATTTTTCGGCGATCGGCACCACCATCAGGTCAATATGGACATAGTACTCGTCGATGAAGGCGATGCGGGTCTCCCAGCCTTCCTTGTCGAACCAGGCCTGCACCTGGCGAGCGCCTTCTTCTTGCGTGCGGGCGCCGCCGCAGCCGATCAGCACGACGCCATCCTCGATGACGTTGAAGTCGCCGCCTTCGAACGTACCTGCCGTGACCATGTCGTAGATCGGGATGCCGAGTTTTTCGTAGGTGCGGATGGCGGCGTAGTTCTCGCCGCGCCGCCACCAATTGGCCATTGCGGTGATGACGGCGCCATAAGGCGTCATCACACTGGAATCACGGGAATAGACCTGCATCGGCAGTTCGGGTGTCGGTTCGTGCCAATGGATGTTGACGCCGAAATGTTCATAGGCAGCGACGAGGTCCTTGTGCTGCGCCTGCGCGATCTGGACGTTGCAGGGCGCCTCGCGCAGATGCTTGCGCGACAGCGAGCTGGTCGACAGATGACGCAGGAAATTGGGCGACCCGAGCAGGACATCGGTCAAGACGTCGGTCTCGTTGGCAAAACCCCAGGCGGTCAGCGGCTTGGTGCCGCCGGCCGGGTTGCGACGCTGCAGCGAAAACGGCTCGGCGACAATTCGATCATGAACGGTCATGGGGTGCTCCTCGTGAAGTGGCCTGGGGTGTCTGATTGTTCGGGATCCACCAGTCCCGCCCGCGCGGGGTGGTGACGTATTCCGGCCAGCGAAATCCAATCGGCGGCTCGTAGTCGCAGAGCGGCGCGATCCAGTTCGAACCGCCTATGCCGCCGCCGGTGCGGGTGACGAACTCGTCCATCGCCGCACCGCGGGCGGTTTTGTCCTCCAGCAGGCGAAGGGCTGCCAGTGCGATGGTCTTCGATGCGCAGACGACCATCGGGTCGATGGTGGCAGGAATGCCGCCCAGCGCATTCATGACCCATGATGGATAGGGATAGCCGGTCTCCGAACGCAGCGCCGGGCGGGCGACATAGAAGCGCGCAGTCGGCGCATGCCAGCTCATATCGGTGTAATCGTCGGAGGTCGAATTCACCTGCGAGGGCGGCAGATCGCGGCGCAGGATCGCCTCCGCCGCCTGCGGCTCGATCAGGCGTTCGAGTTCTTCGATGAACGGCTCGTCACTCGCCATGCGCCCGGCATTGACCTGTATCTCGCGCGCGACTGCCTTGGCGTCCTGGTCCCAGCGCGGCGGCCCGACGCTCGACAGCGCTTCATAAGCGATCTCGGCCATGGTGTGATTGGCCAGCCCCGGTCGCGACTTCGACACCCAGTGCCGCTCATGGCGGCAGCCGCTCATGCTGGCAGAGGCCTCGGCATTGCGGTCGAGCACGGCGGTGACCTGCTCGGCCATCGCCAGTGTCGGCACGCGGATCATGTACTGGATCTCGGCCAACCCTGCCGGCAGGTTGTCGGCCGTCGCCTGGCCGGCGGTCAGGATCGCCTCGCTGATCGACCAGCCACCCTGGTGCGGCAGCATGGAATCGCGCAGCGCCTTGGATGTCATGTACATCATCATGAGCGCATCGTTGGCACCGGGCGCGCGCACCGCCGAATGCGCCTGCGGAATGGGCGCTGCGCCGCCCGCCGCTCGCGCCCAGCGCTCCGGCTGGTCGCAGACAAAGCGATAGATCATCGCGTAAGCCGCGCCGCAATGCGTGTCCCAGCGCGCGGTGTTGCAGAGCGGCAGCATGTAGAACGGATGAAAGGAGATCATGCCGGCAAGGCCGTCATAATACCCCTTCGCGGCATGGATCGGCTTTGATCCGCGCACCTTCTCGGCCGGCTCGCCGGTGAAGCGCAGCGTGCCCGGTATGCCGTGGCGCTGCATCGCCGCCTTGGTCGCCAATAGCCCGCCGAGGCTCGAAATGCCCAACCCGGAATGCGGATCGGTGTGGCCACCCGCATGTTCGCCGAGGCCCGGGCGAGGGCGACGGACGGTCGCCGCATCCTGGCAATTGCCCGGCACGGCGTCGTATTCGGCATACATGCCGATGGTCGGCCCGGCGCCGTTTGTCCAATGCGAGCAGAAGGCTGTGGGCATGCCGCCGGAACCTTCCTCGACGGAAAAGCCTTCGCGCTTCAGTCTCTCCACATACCAGGCAGAGGATTGATACTCGCGCCATGCAGTCTCGCCGAAGTCGAAAATGGTGCGCGTCCACGCCGACAACAGTGGCCGGATGTCGTCAAGACAGGTAAGCGCCGTTGCTTGCGCCGCAGTAGTGACCGCTTTCTCCATGGCCGGAGAAGAAAGCAGTGAAGCGGTTCGTCAAAAAGTGATATGTTTTTCCGGCTCATGCAAATTCGGTTCACCTGAGGTCTCTTGCGCATACCATCGACACAAGCGCTGCGTGCGCTCGACAGCTTCGCTCGTCACGGCAGCGTCTGGCGCGCCGCCGACGAGTTACACCTGACCCGCAGCGCCGTTAGCCACCAGCTTCGGCTGCTGGAGCGCGACCTCGGCTTCGACCTGCTCGAACGCATCGGCAAGGGCGTCGCGCTGACGCCGCGCGGCCAGCGCTACGCCAGCGACGTGCGCAAGGCGTTGACCGTTCTGGGCGACGCGGTGACACGCCATGCCGGCACCGGCGTCGGCGGCTCGTTCAGCATCAGTTGCACGCCCGGCTTCGCCTCGTTGTTCCTTTGCACCCATATCGGCGAGTTCCGGCAGATGTATCCCGACGTCGCGCTGCGCATCCTGACGCCGCGACGACTGGATGATGTCAGCAATGCCGACGCGGATGCCTTCATCGCCTTCGGCGTCGGCAACTGGCCGAACCGAGCGGTCGAGCTTCTGTGTGAGATTTCGTTCACGCCGCTCTGCAGCCCGACGCTGCTCAACAAGGTCGGTGGATTCTCGAAGCCAGCCGACGTTTTGCGCGCCAACCTCCTGCATCTCGGCGATACCGAGGATTGGGCGCGCTGGCTGGCGCTGTCGAAGGTCGAGAACCCCGACCCGGAGGGCGGCATCTTCTTTTCCGACATGAATCTTGTCTTCTCGGCCGCGATCGCCGGCCAGGGCATGGCCATGGGCGACGAACTGACCAGCGGCAAGGCGCTGGCCGAAGGCAGGCTGGTGCGTCCATTCGATATCGCGATCAAATCGCCGCGCTCGTACTTTCTGGTCTCCGAACACGCCAAGGCCGCGCATCCGGTGCTCGACGCCTTTGCCGGATGGTTGCGGTCGAAGCTCGCGGAGAGCAATGCCAAGGGCATGGCTGACCACGGGCGCCACGCCAAGGGCATGGCTGACCACGGGCGCCACGCCAAGGGCATGGCTGACCACGGGCGTCACGCCAAAGGTATATCCGATCACGGGCGCCATCGATTGGATAGATGAATCAAATTTGCCGATCAGGCGAAAACTATTCGGTTGCGGTGAGGCCGCGCGCTGCCCTACGATTTCCCCTGAAGCGAGGAAACAGGCAGGATGCAGCAACCCGGCCGGGCCGCAGAGATCAAGGCAATTGGGATCGGCAAAAGCTTCGGCTCATTCCGTGCACTGGACAATCTGTCGCTCGATATAGGCCGCGGCGAATTCCTGACCCTGCTCGGACCGTCCGGCTCGGGCAAGACCACATTCCTGATGATCCTTGCCGGATTCGTGCAGCCGAGCGAGGGCCGTCTGTTCAGCGATGGCGTCGACATCACCGACCGGCCGGCCGAGCAGCGCGCTGCCGGCATGGTGTTCCAGGGCTACGCGCTGTTTCCGCACATGAGCGTCGAGGCCAACATCGCCTTTCCCCTCAAGGTGCGCAAGAAATCGGCGGCCGACATTAAGCGCCGGGTCGGCGAGATGATCGAACGCGTAGGCCTCAAGGGCCACGAGAAGAAGCTGCCGGCGCAGCTTTCCGGTGGCCAGCAGCAGCGCGTGGCGCTGGCGCGCGCGCTGGTGTTCGAGCCGGGCGTGCTGTTGCTCGATGAACCGTTCTCGGCACTGGACAAGGGCCTGCGCGGCCAGATGCAGGCCGAGATGAAGCGGCTGCACCAGGAGACCGGCACCACCTTCGTCTTCGTCACCCACGACCAGAGCGAGGCACTGGCGCTGTCGTCGCGCGTCGCCATCTTCAACCATGGCAAACTGCTGCAGGTCGGAGCGCCCGACGAGGTCTACGACCGGCCGGACAACCGTTTCGTCGCCGAGTTCCTCGGTGAGATCAACATGCTGCCGCTGAAGGGCGTCCACCCGGCAGGCGATGGCTCGACCGGCCTCTGCGAAGACCGTGCGGTCTCCATGCGTTGCAAGGCCGAGGCGGTGCGCGGCGATGCGATCCTGGCGATCCGGCCCGAATACATGTCGATATCAAGGGAGGCGGCAGCCGGTGAGAACGGCATCGCCGCGACAGCGACCAACTCCACCTATCTCGGCGCGGCAACGCGGCTTGACCTGACGACACGGCAAGGCGCCAAGGTCACGGTCTCGGTGCCGAACGAGGTAGCGGCGGCCGCGCTCAGCAAGGGCAACTCCGTCTGGCTCACCTGGCCGGCTGAAAAGGGTTTCCTCCTTCCGCATGGAGGACAATGACGAACGGTGTGGCGAGACAAGTGCCCACCACTTTGCGGTACTATCAACGACAAAAAAGGGGAACTGACATGACACATGATACCAAGAAACAAGCCGTCGAGAGCCTGTCCGCCAGGGCAGGTCGCGGCGAAATCTCGCGCCGCCAATTCACGCAGCTGGCAGCATTCGTGCTGGCCGGCACGCCGATGATGCTGCGCTCGACCGGTGCCTTTGCCGCGGCGAAGGAACTGGTGCTGGTCAACTGGGGCGGTGACGCCATCACGGCTTACGACGCCGCCTACGGCCAGCCCTTCACCAAGGAAACCGGCATCACCGTCAAGATGGATGGCTCGGGCCCGACCGAAGGCGCCATCGCCGCGCAGTTCAAGAGCGGCGCGCCGACCTGGGACCTCGTCGACGTCGACCCGTTCTCGGCCATTACGCTCGGTGCCCAGGGCGCACTCGAGCCGATCGATTATACGATCGTCGACAAGAAGAAGATGCGCGAAGGCTTTGGCTGGGAATACGCCGCCTCGACCTATTTCTTCTCCTATGTCATCGCCTACGACTCCGAGAAGTACGGCAAGGACGCGCCGACCGGCATGGCCGATTTCTTCGACGTGAAGAAATTCCCCGGCAAGCGCTCGCTCTACAAATGGGGCGTGTCGAGCTGGGAAGCCGCCCTGCTGGCCGACGGCATCGCGCCGGCGTCGCTCTATCCGCTCGATCTCAAGCGCGCGCATGACAAGATCGCCGCCTTCAAGGAAAACGTCGTAGCCTATTGGGGCGGCGGTGCCGAAAGCCAGAGCGTGCTGCTCAATGGCGAGGCCTCCATGGCGATCGTCTGGTCGACGCGCGCGTCACTGATCGAGCAGGACTCGGGCGGCAAGATCAAGTTCATCTGGGACCAGGGCCTGATCTCGCCCGGTGCGCTCGCCGTGCTCAAGGGCAATCCTGGCGGCAAGGAAGCGGCCATGAAGTTCATCGCCAGCACCCAGGACCCGCAAAAGGAGCTGGTCATGTTCGACAAGCTCGGCCAGGGCCCTGCAAATCCGGCTGCCGACGCGCTGATTCCCGCCGACAAGAAGCGCATCAACCCGGTCGATCCCGAGAACATGAAGAAGCAGATCGCGCTCGACATGGACTGGTACGCCAAGAATTACGGGGCAGCGCTCGACGAATACACCAAGATCATCTCGGCCTGACCAAGACCGGGATAATCTGGTTCATATGAGGTCCTATCTCTCCGACAGGATGGGCGCGGCGCTGTTGATGGCGCCGCTGCTCCTGTTTCTTGTCCTTGCCTATGCCTGGCCGTTCTTCGGCGTCGTCAAATGGAGCTTTACGCTGCCGACGCCGGGGCTCGGGCAGTATGAGGCGCTGCTCACCGACGATCTGGTGCAGTCGGTGTTCATCCGCACGCTGCGCATCGCAGCGGTGGTCACCGTGGTTTCCGTCGCCGCTGCCTACGCCATCACCGTCGTCTGGGTGCGAGGAACCCCGGCACAGCGCCTGATCGCCGAGTTCTGCATTCTCGTTCCCTTCTGGATTTCCGTCCTGACCCGTGCCTTCGGCTGGGTGGCGCTGTTGTCCAATCGCGGCCTGATCAACACCTGGCTGCAGGCGATCGGCTTCATTTCCGAACCGCTGGCGCTGGTGCGCAACGAATTCGGCGTCATCGTCGGCATGACGCATTTCCTCATTCCTTTCGCCGTCTTCCCGCTGGCATCGGCCATGCGCAGCCTCGACGACCGCGTGCTGCTGGCCGCGCGCGGCCTCGGCTCCAGCCGCATGCGCACCTTCTGGACGGTGTTCGTACCGATGACGCGCTCCGGCATCATCGGCGCGGCGATGATCGTCTTCGTCTTTTCGCTCGGCTTCTTTGTCACGCCGGCGATCCTTGGTGGCGGCCGCAGCGTCATGATCGCCGAGCTCATCTATCTCAGGATCTTCCAGAGCCCGGACTGGGGTCTGGGGGCGGCCATCAGCGTGGTCCTGGTATTGTTCGTCGGCGCGCTGATGGCGCTGCTGTTCCGTTATGTCAGACCGAAGCAATTGATCTGATGCCGACCTATCGCCCCGGTCCCGCCTCGCTAGTCATCGCCGCTTTCGTGGCGCTATTCCTGCTGCTGCCGCTGCTTGCCGTCATCCCGGTGTCGCTGACGCCGAGCCGCATGCTGGCGATGCCGTCAGGTGAACTGTCGTTGCGCCACTACCGGTCGTTGGTCGAGGATCCGCGCTGGCTCCAATCGATCTTGCTCAGCATCCGCATCGGTATTGTCAGCAGCGCCTTTTCCACCGTGCTGGCACTATGCTTCAGCCTCGGGGTCTGGATGTTCCAGCCGCGGTTCACGGCGGCACTCGTCGGCTTTGTGCTGCTGCCCATGGTGGTGCCGCCCGTGGTCTCGGCGATCACGCTCTACTTCCTGCTCACCTCGATCTCAGGTTTCAGCTCGTTCTTTGGTTATGACACATGGCTTGGTGTCGCCATGGCGCATTCGGTGATGACCGTGCCCTTTGCCACCGTGCTGATGCTGGTCTCGCTCAGTCAGCTCGACCGCCGCATCGATCTTGCCGCGCGCGGCCTTGGCGCCTCGGTCTG
Source organism: Mesorhizobium sp. M1050 (assembly GCF_040318715.1). NCBI lineage: Bacteria > Pseudomonadati > Pseudomonadota > Alphaproteobacteria > Hyphomicrobiales > Phyllobacteriaceae > Mesorhizobium > Mesorhizobium sp. M1050. Next base: position 11,903 of record NZ_JAMYMV010000041.1, read on the forward strand.
GGAGCGCGCCACCCGGATCATCATGCCCAACATCAAATTCGGCATCATCACCGCGGCGCTTTTGTCCTTCGTGCTGTCCTGGGAAGAAATCGGTGTCACACTGTTCATCACCTCGGTCAACGCGATCACGCTGCCCAGGCTGATGTGGATGGGCCTGCGCGACAACATCGACCCTGCAATCGCCGCACTCTCGGTGATATTGATCATCATCACGGTGCTGGTGCTGGCGGTGCGCAGCGTCGTGGTCAGGCAGCGCGGGGCGCAGTAGGCAAAGCGCAGCGCAGGCTCATTTGGGACCTTCGGGGCAGCGCACCCTCCCGTCCTGCACAAGGGCTTGGGGCTACCCCATCGCGCGGCGTATTGTCCTGGACAGGCGAGCAAGGAATGTCGGTCGGGACGATGCGTCGAGCTTCCACGACAGCACCGCCATGGCCATTTGTCGCGGCAGCATGCCGACAGAAAGGAACCAGGCGGCAAGTACGGCGCGGCGGCGCAGGGACGCCGTCATTTCGAGGCTGGCGACAGCGCCCGCCGCCGCGAGCGCCAGGCGGGAATCGTCGGCGACGGGGTGCCGGTGCCTGTCCGTGCAGAGCGATGCCAGCCGTTCTTCCAGGTGGACAGGATCATGGCGAACAATTTCTGCCGGCACGACGGTCAGGCCGGCCTGCGATACCTGGTCCGACAGCGCCTCCATGCGGTGGAAATCGTGCTCTACCCGCCAGCGTGCCCGCTCGGCGAGCTTTTCACCGAAGACCGAATGGTTGGCGCCGTGGATTCTGTAAGCGCCGACACATTCATCGATGGACTGGACTTGGCCATAGAGCGGCGCCAGCGTCGCAAGATAGCCGTCGGCGCCCTGGCGGAAATCCGGTTCCGGAATCGGCATGATCGATTCCAGGGTCGTCCGGTCAAAGGCCAGCCCGCTGGTTACGGTCGTCTGGTAGCGCCCCTTGCGCAGAAGTTTCGGCATGACATCGCCGCTGTCGAAGGGCAGCTCCGGCGGCGGAAAGACGTCCTTGATGCGTTGCCGGTCATCGACAATGTGCAATCTGGATTGCACCTGGGCGGTTGCCTCGTCCCAGGTGTCGACGATCCTGGAGACGGCTTCCGGATAAAGATAATCGTCGGCGTCGAGGAAGAGGACGATTCTGCCGGAGCTCGCAGCAAAGCCGGTGTTGAAGGCGGCCGCGTGCCCGCCATTTTTTCGTCGCGGACAAGCAAGGATCCTGTCGCCATAGGATTTCATGATGGTCGTGGAATTGTCCTGCGATGCATCGTCGACGACGATCACTTCGACATCGTCGTGGTCCTGCTCCAGGGCGCTGTCGATGCTGCGTTCAAGGAAACGCGCGTAATTGTAGTTCGGAATAATGATGGAAACCGGGATTTTGTGGGGGGTAGACTGCATCGCATTCGACCTCGCATCTTGCTTTGGTTTCGGCGAAGCCCGCTCGTGGGCTGCCTCGTCTTCAAGCTCGCTCCGCGAGTTTCCCGAGGAAAAGCACTCGCCTTTTCGTCGGGGACGGATCGTCACTCGTTCGCGACTTCATGCAAAGCCGCCATCGCCTTCGAGGATCGCGGTGACCGCGGTGCTGACTGAGTCAAGGGTGCCGCCGGCCAGCAAAAGCTCCGACGCTCCGGGTATCGACCAAGCTCGACGGAAATGGTGTCACGTTCGGTCACGGTAGACCGCAACGGACGCCTTGAAGGCACGTTCGATACTGGCCTTCAAATGCGGCTGGAACAAGCCGCTATCCGAAAACGGATGTCCAGACGCGTGGCCAGATGGTGTCAGACAAAACAAACCTCACCGAGACGCGGCCAATCCTGCCTAGATCGCAACGCCGCGCAGCGCCCCTGACGACGTTGTTGGCAAAGTCGTATCGGCATTCATCGATCCGATGACGAATCGCCATCGCCTCCGCGCGTCGAATGGCTATATCTGACACAGTATGCAGAACCCAGGCAGGCTTCCGAAAGGCAATGGTCGGCAGCGCAAAGGCTAGAGGAGAGGACGATGACCGCGCCCGGCGATTTGCAGCAGGCACTGTTTCTGAGGCTCAAAAGCGATGCCTCACTGTCGACCTTGCTGGGCGGCGCCGGATTGCTCGAACGAGCAACCGACAATGCCGCTTTTCCCTACGTGACTTGTGGCCAGACCTCTGCGTTTGACTGGGATACGAGCGCGGAGAACAATAACGACCAACTGGTCACGCTGCATGTCTGGTCGAAAGCCAAGGGGGAAGCCGAAACGCTTGCCATCATGGACGCCATCAAGGCGCGGCTCGCCAATGCGGTGCTGGAGATTGGCCCCCACGGCCAGACACGACTCTCGCTCGAATTCACCGAGGTCCGCCATGACGAGGACCTGCTCGTGCATCACGGGCTGCTGCGTTTTCGCGCGATAACGCAGGAAAGCGCCTGACACGCTTTCAATATGGTCGAAACGGAGTCTAGACTGGAGCCTCGCGGGAAATCACGGTTTGAGGCGGTGAAATCCCAGGTTGACTGTCTCGCGTTGCAGGGGTGTAGCGAGGATGTTTTCGGCGACGTTCACCGTTCATTTCACGTTCAGCACCGATGCGTTACAAACTCGACCATGAAAACGCTTCGCTCCCACCTCCGAACCGCGACACTGGCGCTCTGCGCTGCCGGGCTGTTTGCGTCGCAGGCTGTGGCGATACCGGCCGTCGCGCCCGAACAGGCCAGCCCGATTGTACTGGCGGCGTCCGATTGCTACGCGATCGGTCAACAAGTGGCCGAACAGAATGGCGGAACGCTGGCCAAGGCCTCGCAATCGACGCGCGGCGGCCAGCCTGTCTGTGTCATCGTCGTGCTCGTTCCGGGCAAGGACGGACAACGTCCGCGCCGTTCCGAAATCGTCGTTCCACTGAACTGACCCTTCCGTTTCCCAGGCCGCCGGAATCGGCCTATATCTGACCCTAGCTCTTCAACAGGTATCGAACTCCGCATGCGCGTACTCGTCGTCGAAGATGACAAGGATCTCAATCGGCAAATATCGGATGCACTGGTCGATGCCGGCTACGTCGTCGACCGCGCCTTCGACGGCGAGGAAGGCCACTTCCTCGGCGACACCGAGCCCTACGATGCCGTCGTGCTCGACATCGGCCTGCCGCAGATGGATGGCATCAGCGTCGTCGAGCGCTGGCGGCGCGGCGGCCGCAAAATGCCTGTGCTGATGCTGACGGCGCGCGACCGCTGGAGCGACAAGGTCTCCGGTATCGATGCCGGCGCCGACGACTATGTCACCAAGCCGTTCCACATCGAGGAGGTGCTGGCGAGGGTTCGGGCCCTGATCCGGCGCGCTGCCGGCCATGCCTCGTCCGAACTGACCTGCGGACCGTTGCGCCTCGACACCAAGGCGTCCAAGGCCGATGTCGACGGCGTGCCGCTGAAACTGACGTCGCACGAATTCCGCCTGCTTGCCTATCTGATGCACCATATGGGCGAGGTCGTCTCGCGCACGGAACTGGTCGAGCATCTCTATGATCAGGATTTCGACCGCGATTCCAACACTATCGAGGTCTTTGTCGGGCGTCTTCGCAAGAAGATGAGCATCGACATGATTGAAACCGTGCGTGGCATGGGCTACCGCATGCGTGAGCCGGAGGCGTAACTCGGAACCGCTCAAACCAACCGCAAGGACGCCGCTTTCGCTGCGTTTGTGGCCGCGTTCGCTGACGTTCCGCGTCATCGCCTTTTCCACTGTCTGGGCGATCGTGACGCTCGTCGTCATATTCACCCTGATCACCACACTCTATCGCCAGGCCAGCGAGCGCGGCTTCGACAGCCTGCTTTCGGCGCATCTGTTCAATTTGATCGGCTCCATCGGTATTTCCGACAACGGTGCGCTCACCGGTGCGCCCGACCTCGGCGATCTCCGCTTCTCGGAGCCGAATTCGGGCTGGTACTGGTCGGTAGAGCCCGCCTCGGAAGGCGTACATGGCGATCTTCACTCGTCGTCGATGACGCGCAAAATCCCATCGCCTGATGTCGCCGAGGTGCCCTTCAACGCCAGCTTCCAGCGCAGCTATCCGACCGAAGGCATCGATGGCGAGCAACTCGAAGTGTTCGAGAGCGAATTCGTTCTCGATTCCAAGAACCGCGCCGCGCGCTTCCGCGTCATGGGCAACCAGAGCGAACTCGAACAGGAAATCGCCAGCTTCCAACGCCGCCTGCTGACCTATCTCAGCCTGTTCGGCGTCGGCATGATCGCCATCAACGCGATTGCCATCCTGCTCGGCCTGCAGCCGCTGCGCCGGGTGAGGAATGCGCTTGCCATGGTGCGCGAGGGCACCGCGCAGAGGCTCGACGGCCAGTTCCCGGCCGAGATCGAACCGCTTGCCAACGAAACCAATGCGTTGATCGAAAACAACAGGCGCATCGTCGAGCGGTCGCGAACCCAGGTCGGCAATCTCGCCCATTCGCTGAAGACGCCGCTCGCGGTGCTGCTCAATGAGGGCCGGGCGCTTGGAGGAGCCAAGGGACAGCTGATCGCCGAACAAGCCGCTTCCATGCAGAAGCAGGTCGAGCACTATCTACAGCGCGCCCGCGTCGCGGCGCAGCGCGACAGCGTCGTCTTCCGCACGCCCGTGACGCCGCTGGTGCAGCGCATGGTGCGGGTTCTGCAGAAGCTCAATCCGCAGACAAATCTGTCGCTGTCGTTGCCTGCGACCGAAATCGTCTTCGCAGGCGAGCGCGAGGACCTTGAGGAGTTGATCGGCAATCTGCTCGAAAACGCGATGAAATGGGCAAAAAGCGCGGTGTTGGTCTCGGTCGTGCCTTTGACTGGCAAGGATGATCCGGCCGGCCTGTTTGAGATCGATATCGAGGATGACGGCCCTGGCATTCCAGATGACAAGGCGCGCGAGGCGCTGAAGCGCGGACGGCGTCTGGATGAGACAAAGCCCGGAACAGGTCTCGGGCTGGCCATTGTCGCCGACCTCGTCAACGAGTATGGAGGCGTCCTGGCGCTCGAACGGTCCGGCATGGGCGGATTGAAGGCGGTGGTGCGATTGCGGAGCCTTCAGTGATGTTCAGGCACGGCCATTCGACATTGATGAACGGGGCATGTTATGGCGGCATGTCGATTGGTCCCGGATTGGCCGGCAGCGGCCAAATTTCAGACAAATCTCAATACTATGGCAGCGCCAACTTCTCCGATGACGCGGCCTTCGGCCTATCCATAGCAGGCTCCAACTCAAGAACACCGGTTGTTGGCATGAAGATTCGCGTCGCGCTTATTTCCGCATTGCTGGGCGTTTCCGGCTGCACCACCCTGAGCGGCAAGGGGCCGACCGTAGCAGTGACACCGGCCTCGACGCCTCCTTCCAGCGGCAAGGTCACCGCGACGATCATTTCGGCGATGGGCGGCGGCCTCATCGGCGGGTCGATCGGCGCCGGCCTCAGCGAGACCGAGAAGCGCAGTGCGCTCGAGGCTGAATACAAGGCGCTCGAATACACGACCAGCGGCCAGAAGGTAACGTGGAAAGGCGCCCAGGCTTCGCGCTATGGCGAGGTGGTTCCGGCACAACCCTATCGCGTCGGTTCGCAGGATTGCCGCCAGTATACGCAGACGGTTTTCACCGGCGGCGCCGGCGTGACGGCGCGTGGAACCGCTTGCCGTAACACCAACGGCAGTTGGACGCCGCTGACCTGACGGTGCATGTCGCTCGACCGCGCAGCGGTTTTAGAACGACGACATGCACAGAAACTGAGACGGGGTCCGGCTGGTATCCGGTCGGTTGACGTCGATCAAGGACATGCGGCGCGCCTGCCGTCAAAGCGTCGCAGGAAGCCTGTGTTGGCACGGCAGAACTCTGCCATTATTGGAAGAACCATGCTGTTCTGGGTCATAGCCGCAATTCTCACGCTGGGTGCAAGCCTGGCGGTGCTGCTGCCGCTGGCCGCCAGCTCGAAGGGCGCGTCGTCGAGCAGCGATCACGATCTCGAAGTCTATCGCGACCAGTTATCCGAGCTTGACCGCGACGCTGCGCGTGGCTTGATCCAGCCGGGGGAAGCTGCCGAAGCGCGCGCCGAGATCGCTCGCCGCATCCTTCGCCTCGACAATGCGGCAGCGGCGGCCAAGGCGTCCGTTGGCCGAATTTCGGTAACGGCAAGGCTGGTCGCCACCGCGGCCGTTCTGGCGGTGCCGCTGGTCAGTTGGGGCCTTTACAGTCAGCTCGGCTCACCCGATTTGCCGTCGCAACCACTCAGCGAGCGGTTGGCCAAGAACCCGGCCGACAGTTCGGTCGACGAATTGGTGGCGCGGGCCGAAGCCCATCTTGCTGCCAATCCTTCCGATGGCAGGGGCTGGGATGTGCTCGCGCCAGTCTATCTGCGCATGCAACGCTTTTCCGACGCGGCGGCGGCCTATCGCAACGCTATCCGCCTCGATGGCGACAGCGCCGTTCGCCAGGCCGGTCTTGGCGAGGCGGTCGCCGGTGCGGCAGGCGGCATCGTCTCGGCCGATGCACAGAAGGCCTTCGAGGCGGCCTTGGAGCTCGACCCGGCCAATTCGAAGGCGAGCTTCTATCTGGCGATGGCGCTGGCGCAGGAGGGCCGCACCAAGGAGGCGGCCACAGCCTGGCGGGCAATGTTGGGCAAGCTGCCGCCGGAGTCGCCATGGCGCAGTGCGGTCGAGCAGGCGCTGGCCAGGTCCGGCAGTCCCGCAGTCGCTTCCGGCGGCGCCACCAACGGTCCCGATGCCGGCGATATCGACGCTGCATCGTCGATGTCTCCCGCTGATAGGGAAGCGATGATCAGCACTATGGTCGCCCGCCTCGACGACAAGCTGCGGCAAAATCCGCGCGATCCGGAAGGTTGGATGCGCCTCGTTCGTTCCTATGTCGTGCTGGGCAAGGCCGATCTGGCACGTCAGGCGCTCGGTCGCGCCATTGCCGTCTTTGGAGCCGACAGTGACGAAGCGAAAAAATTCACCGCCTTTGCCGCCTCGCTTGGCCTGACGGCAACGGAGTAGAACAAGACATGACGCGCAAGCAGAAACGATTGTCGGTGATCGCGGGCGGACTGGCTTTCCTTGGCGCCGCCACCGGGCTGACCTTCTATGCGCTTGGCCAGAAGGCGTCCTATTTCTATATGCCGGCTGATCTGACCACCGCCAGTGTCCAGCCTGGCCAGCGCATCAGGCTGGGCGGGCTGGTTGAAAAAGGCACGATCCAGCGCGGGCAGGGGGCGACCGTCGGGTTTTCGGTCACCGATACGCACAAATCGGTCAAGGTCACCTATACGGGCATCCTGCCCGATCTTTTCCGCGAAGAGCAGGGCGTGATCACCGAGGGCACATTCGGCCCGGACGGCGTCTTCGTTGCCGACAGCGTGCTCGCCAAGCATGATGAGCGCTATATGCCCAAGGACGTGGCCGACGGCCTGAAGGCCAAGGGCATCTGGCAGGAGAGCAAGAGTGAATAGCTCTGGCAGGAGAGCAAGAGTGAATTACAGCCATGGTTGAAACCGGACATTTCGCCTTGGTCCTGGCGTTTGCGCTGTCGCTTGTGCAGACGCTCGTGCCGCTGTTTGGCGCACGTCTGAACAACCAGCGCCTGATGGCGGTCGGTGGGCCAGTCGCGGTGACCGGCTTTGCCCTGACGGCGCTGTCCTTCGTGGCGTTGGCGAGCGCTTACGCAAGCTCTGATTTCTCGGTGGCGAGTGTGTGGGAAAACTCGCATTCGCTGCAACCGCTGATCTACAAGATCACCGGAACCTGGGGCAATCACGAAGGCTCGATGCTGCTCTGGGTGCTGATCCTGACCTTCTTCGGCGCCCTTGTCGCCGCCTTCGGGTCAAATCTGCCGGCGACGCTGCGCGCCAACGTGCTTGCCGTGCAGGGTGCCATCGGCGCCGCCTTCTTCCTGTTCATCCTGGCGACGTCCAATCCGTTCATCCGGCTCAATCCGGCGCCGATCGAGGGCCGCGATCTCAACCCGATCCTCCAGGATCTCGGCCTCGCCATCCACCCGCCCTTCCTCTATCTCGGCTATGTCGGCTTCTCGATCTGCTTTTCCTTTTCGGTCGCCGCTCTCATCGAAGGACGCATCGACGCGTCCTGGGCACGCTGGGTGCGGCCGTGGACGTTGGTCGCCTGGATGTTCCTGACCGGCGGAATCGCCATGGGATCCTACTGGGCCTACTACGAACTCGGTTGGGGCGGTTTCTGGTTCTGGGATCCGGTCGAGAACGCCTCCTTCATGCCGTGGCTGTCCGGCACAGCGCTGCTCCATTCGGCGATCGTCATGGAAAAGCGCTCGGCGCTGAAGATCTGGACGCTGCTGCTCGCCATCCTCACCTTTTCGCTGTCGCTGCTCGGCACGTTCCTGGTGCGTTCGGGCGTCTTGACTTCGGTCCACGCCTTCGCCACCGATCCGACACGCGGCGTCTTCATCCTGTGCATCCTGACACTGTTCATCGGCGGCTCGCTGGCGCTGTTTGCGTTGCGCGCCTCGCGTCTGACGGCCGGCGGCCTGTTTCACCCGATTTCGCGCGAAGGCGCGCTCGTCCTCAACAACCTGTTCCTGACCACGGCAGCCGCGACCGTGCTCGTCGGCACGCTCTATCCGCTTGCCGTCGAGGCCTTTTCAGCCGACAAGATCTCGGTCGGCGCGCCGTTCTTCAACCTCACCTTCGGACCCTTGATGGTGCCGCTGCTGCTGGTGGTTCCGTTCGGGCCGCTGCTGGCCTGGAAGCGCGGCGATGTTTTCGCCGTCGCGCAGCGGCTGATGGTGGCGTTCGCCGCGGCCCTCCTGGCAACGCTGGTCACCGCTTTGTTCATCGACGGCGCGTCGGTGTTTGCGGCCCTGGGCGTCGGCCTCGCCGTCTGGCTGATCCTCGGGGCGCTCACTGACCTTGCCGTCAAATCGGGCTTTGGCAATGTTGCGCCGGGGATCGTGGTCAGGCGCCTGCTCGGCCTGCCGCGCTCGGTTTTCGGCACCGCCTTCGCTCATCTTGGCCTTGGCCTGACCACGCTCGGCATCGTCGGCACGCTTTGCTTCGGCACCGAGAAGATCCTGTCGATGCATGCCGGCGAGACCGTCGAACTCTCCGGCCATACGGTGCGTTTCGTCGGGCTTTATCCGGCCCAGGGGCCGAACTACAGCGAGGATCGCGGCCGCTTCGAGCTGATCGGCGTCAGCGGCAGTCCTGTTGGCGAAATCAGCTCCGCCAAGCGGTTTTATCCGGTGCGGCAGATGACGACGACTGAATCCGGCATCAGGACGATCGGTCTCTCTCAGCTCTACCTCTCGCTTGGCGACGAGGGCAATGACGGTTCCGTCGTGGTGCGTCTGTGGTGGAAGCCGCTGGTGACGTTGATCTGGGGCGGCGGCCTGGTGATGATGGCGGGCGCGGCGATGTCGCTGATGGACCGGCGCCTTCGCGTCGGCGCGCCGTCGCGGCGACGCAAGCAAGCGAGCGCGGTAACATCCGCGGGCCCGCCATGAGCACACGGCTTTCGCTGACCTCGATCGTCCTGCTGTTGGCGCTGTTCTTCGCCGGCACGGCAATGGCGGTGAAGCCTGACGAGATGCTGCCCGATCCGGCGCTCGAGGCACGAGCGCGGGCGCTGTCGGAGGGCCTGCGCTGCATGGTCTGCCAGAACCAGTCGATCGACGAATCCGACGCCGACCTTGCCCGTGACCTGCGCATCCTTGTGCGCCAGCGCCTCGTCGCCGGCGATACCGACCAGCAGGTGATGGATTACGTCGTCTCCCGCTATGGCGAGTTCGTGCTGCTGAAGCCGCGTTTCGATCTGCGCAATGCGTTGTTGTGGGGCACGCCAGTCCTGCTGTTGCTGGTGGGAGGCGTTTTCATCGTGCTGACCGCGCGGTCGCGCCGCACGCTGGCCACAAAATCCCTCTCCGCCGAAGAGCAGGCATCGTTGGACGCAATATTGCGCCGCGACTGACGCCGCGGTCGCTGCTGAACATTACCAAAGTTTCATGTGTCGGAAATGGCGCTGTAATGTGCGCCTCTCTAATTCTCTCTTCCCGAGGATGCCGATCACGCAGCGTCCATTTGAAAAGAGGATACGAGAACCATGAATATTGCCCCCAATTCATATTCCGTCACCCGCAAGCGTCTCATGGCTGCCGTCGCGTCCATCGCGGTGGCCGGTGCGATCGGCGTCGGCGCGTTGACCAGTGGAACCAGCCCTGTTCTGGCCGACGCCGTGCGCATCGAGGCGCCGCAGGTGCCAGGCTTCGCCGATGTCGTCGAGCGCGTTTCTCCCGCCGTTGTCAGCGTCAAGGTAAAGGCCAAGATCAGCCCGGCGGCCGATGATGGCTCAGACCAGTCCGACGATCCGGACGGCATGAACAACATGCCCGATAACCCGCAGCTGCGCCGCTTCTTCAAGGAATTCCGCGGCTTTGGCGACCAGAACGGTCAGGACGGTAACAGGCGTTTCAGCCACCGCGACCACAATAACGACCAGCCGCGGCCGGTTGCGCAGGGATCCGGCTTCTTCATCTCCGATGACGGCTATCTCGTCACCAACAACCATGTCGTTTCGGAAGGCTCGGCCTTCACCGTGGTGATGAATGACGGCAAGGAACTCGATGCCAAGCTGATTGGCACCGACCCGCGCACCGATCTCGCCGTGCTCAAGGTCGATGGTGTCGGCAAGTTTACCTATGTCGACTTCGCGGATGATTCCAAGGTCCGCGTTGGCGACTGGGTGGTGGCCGTCGGCAATCCGTTCGGCCTCGGCGGCACCGTCACCGCCGGCATCGTCTCGGCCCGCGGCCGCGACATTGGCGCCGGCCCTTATGACGACTTCATCCAGATCGATGCGTCGGTCAACCGTGGCAATTCGGGTGGCCCGACCTTCAACCTCAACGGCCAGGTCGTCGGCATCAACACCGCGATCTTCTCGCCGTCTGGCGGCAGCGTCGGCATCGCCTTCGACATTCCCGCTTCGACCGCCAAACAGGTCGTTCAGGACCTGATGAAGAGTGGTTCGGTGCAGCGCGGCTGGCTCGGCGTCGAAATCCAGCCGGTCACGTCCGACATCGCCGAATCGCTCGGTCTGAAGTCCAACAACGGCGCGCTGGTTTCCAGCGCCCAGGACAACGGCCCCGGCAAGAAGGCCGGTATCACCGCCGGTGACGTGATCACCCAGGTCGACGGCAAGGACGTTGCTTCGCCGAAGGAACTGGCACGCCTGATCGGCGCCTTTTCGCCCGGCAAATCTGTCGACGTCACGGTGTGGCGCGACGGCAAGAGCCAAACGGTCAAGGTCGATCTCGGCACTCTACCGACCAGTGACAAGCAGGCATCAGCCGACCAGCCGCAGCCGCCCGCTCCGGCCAAGCCCGACACTCTGGCCGATCTCGGCCTGACCGTCACCAAGTCCGAAAACGGCAAGGGGCTTGTGGTGACCGACGTCGACCCCGACAGCGATGCCGCCGATCGTGGTATCCAGCCAGGCGACGTCATCACATCAGTCAATTCGACCGAGGTGAACGGCACAGACGACGTCACCAAGGCGATGACCGACGCAGTCAAATCCGGCCGCAAGGCGGTGCTGATGCAGATAACCCGCGACGACACCAATCGTTTCGTCGCACTGCCCGTCGCCAAGGGCTGACGCTGTTCGACTTTTCCCGTGCGGCCGTTTCAAACACCCCCGAGCCGCCGCACGGGAAAGCGTGGAGGAGCGCGTTAGTCAGTCATCGTGCTCTCCCCCGGCGGCAGCGGGCTCCCATCGCCCGCTGCCGCACTATCGTCTGAAAGCCTGATATTTCGGCTGAAAGCGTTCCGGCGGTCTTGGCGCAACCACAACGGGGACAAGGACTTTATCGCGTACGGCTTCGGATGATCTTGATCTCGATGCGCTTTGGCAAAGGCCACAATGCAGATGTCTGCCACTCAACGTTCCGGCGAAATCGCGTATAACAGTCCTATGAAGATTCTCGTCATAGAAGACGATCGCGAGGCTGCGGATTACTTGCAGAAAGCCTTTACCGAGGCCGGTCACACCGCGCATGTCGCCGGTGACGGCGAAACCGGCTTCGCGCTCGCCGATGCCGGCGACTACGACGTGATGGTCATCGACCGGATGATGCCGCGCCGTGACGGCCTGTCGGTCATTGCCGGTCTGCGATCCAGGGGCAACACGACCCCGGTGCTGATCCTGTCGGCGCTCGGCGAAGTCGATGACCGGGTCACCGGCCTGCGCGCCGGCGGCGACGACTACCTGACCAAGCCCTATGCCTTTTCCGAGCTTCTGGCCCGCGTCGAGGTGCTGAACCGCCGCGCCAGCGCCAAGGAAGCCGAAACCGTCTACCGCGTCGGCGATCTCGAACTCGACAGGCTGTCGCATTCGGTCCGTCGCGCGGGGCGCGAGATCACGCTGCAGCCACGTGAATTCCGCCTGCTAGAGTATCTGATGCGCCATGCCGGCCAGGTGGTGACGCGCACCATGCTGCTCGAAAATGTCTGGGACTATCATTTCGATCCACAGACCAATGTCATTGACGTCCATGTCTCGCGGCTGCGCGGCAAGATCGAGAAGGGCTTCGACAAGCCCATCCTGCATACGGTTCGCGGCGCCGGCTACATGCTGAAGAGCAGTTAGCGGCGGCATGGCTCTTTCCGTGCCAGCCATCATGAAGACGACGGCAGCGCGGCTTTCGGCGCTCTATCTCCTGCTCTTCGCGCTCTGCGCGGTGGCGCTCGTCTTCTACATGACCTCCCTATCGGCGCGCATGCTGACGGCGCAGACCCAGGACACCATCAATGACGAGGTGCTCGGTCTGGCTCGCGCCTATCAACGCGGCGGCCTGCCGGTGCTGGTCCGTGTGGTCGAGGCGCGCTCGCGCCAGCCCGGCGCAAACCTCTATCTGATCGCCGACGCCAACGGCCAGATTCTGACCGGCAATGTGCAGAGCCTTGAACCAGGCGTTCTCGAAACCGAAGGTTGGACCAGCAGCCCGTTCTCCTATCAGCGCTTTGGCGAAGGAGAGCTCGAGCGTCTGCGCAATCTGCCCGCCGAGCAGGGTACCAACCAAACCGAGCAGAACGACCCGCAGGCCCAGGGCGAAACGGGCCACAATGCCATTGCGCTGGTGCTGCGGCTGCCAAATCAGATGATCATGCTGGTCGGCCGTGACCTCGGTGAGCCGGAGCGTTTTCGCGCCGTGATCCGTCGCGCCCTGATGCTGGCGCTCGGCATGATGGGGCTTGGCGGGCTGCTGATTTGGTTCTTCGTCGGCCGCGCGGCGCTGAAGCGCATCGACAGTGTGTCGGAGGCCAGCCGCCGCATCATGGGTGGCGACCTGACCGGCCGGCTGCCGGTGACCGGGACCGGCGACGAGTTCGACCGGCTTTCCGAAAACCTCAATGTGATGCTGGCCAGGATCGCCACGCTCAACGAAGGCTTGAAGCAGGTTTCTGACAACATCGCGCATGATCTGAAGACGCCGCTGACGCGGCTGCGCAACCGGGCAGAAGCGGCGCTTTCGGGCAAGCACAAGACCGCCGACTACCGTCAGGCACTGGAAGGCACCATCGCCGAGTCCGACCAACTGATAAAGACCTTCAATGCCATCCTGATGATCTCCCGGCTTGAGGCTGGCTACTCCTCGGAGAACATCGACCGCGTCGATCTTTCCGAGGCCGTTCGCGATGTCGTCGAACTCTACGAGCCGGTGGCGGAGGAGGCGGGCGTCTCGCTTAAGACCGACGTGCGGGAGACGGTTTTCGTCAATGGCAACCGCGAACTGATCGGCCAGGCGCTGTCGAACATCGTCGACAACGCCATCAAATATTCGACTGACGCCGCTCAGCCGGCTGTGCGCGTAGCCCTCGAGCGAGCCGGCACGGATGTTCGGCTCTCGGTCATCGACAATGGCCACGGCATCCCCGACGACGCCGACCGTGCCCGCGCGACGGAACGTTTCGTGCGGTTGGAAAAAAGCCGATCGCAGCCGGGTTCCGGCCTTGGCCTCAGCCTCGCCAAGGCCGTCATGACGTTCCACAATGGCCGGCTTGATCTCTCGCCCGGCAATCCTGGACTGTCTGTGGTCATGAGTTTCCCGGCACGGGAGGATCACTGATGAGCACGGCTGCGAGGGTGACGGACTGGCTGCTGAAGCCGGCGATCAGTCTTGCCCCGTTAGACGAGGACCGGGCGCGGCAAGAAATGGCCGAGATCGCCTCCGCCGCAGGCGAAGAGGGGCTGACAAGGCTGGCCAAGTTCCTGGCCCGTAAAGGGGAGGGCCAGGATCTCTTGGCAGCCATCTTCGATCTGTCGCCCTTCCTGCGCGATACGGCACGTCGCCGGCCACGGATTCTAGATGGGCTGTTCGAGCAGACGGTCGAGGTAAGGCTGAAAGCGATCGGCGCCACCATCGACCAGGCGCCATTGGCCGAGGAGGTATCGGAAGCCGGGCTCATGAGCGAACTTCGCCAGTGCAAGGCCGAGGCACATTTCCTGATCGCGCTGGCTGATCTTGCCGGCGAGGCCGAAACGGCGCTGACGGTTCGGCGGTTGAGCGACCTTGCCGATGCTTGCACCCGTGCGGCCGTCGACTTCCTGCTGCGCGACGCGCATGGCCAGGGCAAGCTCAAACTGCCGGATCTCGACAGGCCATCGAAGAAATCGGGCTGGATCCTGCTCGGCATGGGCAAGCTTGGCGCGCACGAGCTGAATTTCTCCTCTGACATCGATCTCGTGGTTTTCTTCGATCCGGAAGCGCCGGCCGTGATCGATCCGCTCGACGCCACCGAATTGTTTTCCCGCCTGACGCGCCGCCTGGTTCGTATCCTGCAGGATCGCACCGAGCACGGTTATGTTTTCCGCACCGATCTGAGGCTGCGCCCCGATCCGGGTTCAACCCCGCTGGCGATCCCAGTCGAGGCCGCACTACGCTACTATGAAGCGCGCGGCCAGAACTGGGAGCGCGCCGCCATGGTCAAGGCGCGTCCGGTGGCCGGTGACCTGGCCGCGGGCGCCTCCTTCCTCAAGGAGCTCCAGCCCTACATCTGGCGCAAATACATGGACTACGCGGCGATTGCCGACGTCCATTCGATCAAGCGACAGATCCACGCCCACAAGGGTCATGGCGAGATCGCCGTCAAGGGCCACAACGTAAAGCTCGGGCGCGGCGGTATCCGCGAAATCGAGTTCTTCGTCCAGACCCAGCAGCTCATCGCCGGCGGACGCTTTCCGGAACTGCGTGGCCGCGAGACCGTGCCGATGCTCGGCCAGCTCGCGGCGCGTGGCTGGATCACCACCGATGCGCGTGACGCGCTGGCGCGCCAGTACTGGTTCCTGCGCCGTGTCGAACATGCCGTGCAGATGGTTGCCGACGAGCAGACGCACACGCTGCCGGATGACGATGAGGGGCTGGAGCGAATCGCCCGCATGCTGGGTTTTGCCGATTCTGCTGCCTTTTCCCAAGCGTTCCGCGCTTCGCTGCAGCAGGTCGAACGCCATTACGCGGCACTCTTCGAAACCGCGCCGGAACTCTCAACCGGCATCGGCAATTTGGTCTTCACCGGCGATGTCGACGATCCCGATACGTTGCGGACCTTGCACGGTCTCGGCTTTCAGCGACCAAGCGACATCTGCCGCGTCATTCGCGGCTGGCATTTCGGCCGCTATCGCGTCACCCAGTCGGCGGAGGCACGCGAGCGGCTGACGGAACTGACGCCGGCGCTGTTGCGGTCCTTTGGCCAGACGCGCAGGGCTGATGAGGCCCTGTTGCGCTTCGATGAGTTTCTCGCTGGCCTGCCGGCCGGCATCCAGCTGTTTTCCCTGCTGCAGTCCAATCCGGCCCTGCTCAAGCTTTTGGCGACAATCATGGGTGCGGCACCCCGGCTGGCAGCGATCATCACGCGCCGGCCGCATGTTTTCGACGGTTTGCTGGATCCGGCCTTGCTGACGGAGCTGCCGGACCGCGCCTATCTGTCGGCGCGGCTTTCCGCCTTCGTCGAGGGCGACCGGCCGTATGAGGACGTGCTCGACCGGCTGCGCATATTTGCCTCCGAGCAGAAATTCCTGATCGGTGTGCGGCTGCTGGCCGGCTCGATCGACCCGGTGCGCGCCGGCCACGCCTTTTCCGACCTGGCAGATCTTACCATCGAGGCGGCGCTGCAGGCGGTGACAACCGAATTCGCAGCGCGCCACGGCACGATTGCCGGGGGCGTGGTTTCCCTGCTCGGCCTGGGCAAACTCGGCAGCCGAGAGTTGACCGCCGGCTCGGATGTCGACCTGATCCTGCTCTACGACCACGCACCGGATGCCGAGGAATCCGATGGCGATAAGCCGCTGGCGCCTTCGCATTACTACACCCGCATGACGCAGCGGCTGATCGCGGCGGTGTCCGCGCCGACGGCGGAGGGCGTTCTCTACGACCTCGACCTGCGCTTGCGGCCATCGGGCAACAAGGGTCCGGTGGCCACCCATATCGATGCCTTCAAGAAGTACCAGCGCCAGGAGGCTTGGACGTGGGAGCACATGGCGCTTTCGCGGGCGCGTGCCATTGCCGGCGACGCCAGCCTGTGCAGCGAGGTCGAGGCGGAAGTGGCGGCGGTGCTCGGCCAACCGCGCGATGCGGCAAAAGTGATGGCCGAGGCCTCGGACATGCGCGCCATGATCGAAAAGGAAAAGCCGCCACGCGATCTCTGGGACATCAAACTGATCCCCGGCGGCCTCATCGATCTCGAATTCATCGCTCAGGTGGCTGTGATCACCGGGCAGGTCGAGGCCGGGTTACGTGCCCCGGCCGTGCCAATTGCACGCGCCACCGGTACGGCCGAGATCCTGTCGCATCTGGCGCCGGGTTTCGCCGATGCCGGGGTCAGGCAGGAGCTTGGCGATGCCTATGCGCTCTATCTGGCACTGACCCAGATGACGCGGCTGTGCCTCACCGGAGCCTTCGAGCGCGACGATGTTCCGCCCGGGCTTTCGGATCTGCTTCTGGCGGTGACAGACCTGCCGGATTTCGGTGTGCTGGAAGCACATCTCAAAGAGACGTCGCAAAAGGTCAGGAAAGATTTCGACCTTTTGCTTCGTACGGGATGATCGCGACGAGCGGCTGTCTCGGACCGCATCGGGGGTGACGATGCAACAGGAGAAGACCATGAGAAAGACAACCAAACTTGCCCTTGCCTTCCTAGCCTTGGCCGGTGCTGTCGGCTCCGCGGCCTACGCCGAAAACAATGTCAGCGCAAAAATGCGCGAGGGCACGATGATGCGACTCAACAAGGCGATGAAGGATTCGAACGGCACCATCACCTTCGACCAGTTCTCCGACGCCATGAACGCTCGGCTGAAGAAACTCGTCGCCGACAATGGCGGCAAGCTGACCGTCGCCCAGCTCGCCGAGGCGCTGGAGAAGGCGCGCTTCGAGCAGATGGCCAAACGCATCATCGCCCGCTACGACACCAAGGGCGACGGCACCCTGACGGCAGACGACATCGCCGGTCGGGAGAAGAAAATCTTTGCGATGCTCGACAGGAACAATGACGGCAAGATCGAAAAGGGCGAATTGCCGAAGGGCGGCCGCTTCGGCCGCCACCGCCAATGGAGTGACGACGGCGAAGACAGCGATATGCAGTGAGGCTGTCTGGAGTAGGCTCCGGCGGTGCAGGCCGGAGCCTGCTGCTCAGGCCGCGGCCCTGATCGCCGACGCGGCTTTCTTCACCGGAATGCGCACCGATACGATCGTGCCGACACCTTCGGTCGAACGGATCTTCAGCGCGCCGCCCTGGAGTTCAGCCAGCGAGCGCGAGATGGCGAGGCCAAGGCCGGACCCGGCGTGACTCTTGGAGAACTGGTTCTGCACCTGTTCGAAGGGCCGTCCGAGTTTGCCGAGCGCATCCTTGGGGATGCCGCAGCCATTGTCCTCGATCGTCAGCACCAGCGCGGCGGACGTGTTGCGGGCCCTGACCGATATGTGGCCTCCCTGGCCGGTGAATTTCACCGCATTGGACAAAAGGTTGATGACGATCTGCTTGATCGCACGGCGGTCGGCGATCAGCGTCAGCGCGTCGGCGATGCGGGTTTCCACGGTGATGGCCTTTTGCGCCGCCTGCAACGATACGACGCGAACGGTTTCGCTGATCAGCGGGCCGAGGTCGATCTCTTCGCGGTCCAGCGAGAACTGGCCAGCCTCGATCTTGGACATGTCGAGAATGTCGTTGATGACGCCCAGCAGATATTTGCCGCTGCTGTTGATGTCGGTCGCGTACTCCTCGTAGCGCTCCGATCCGAGCGGGCCGAACAGCCCCTGTTCCATCAGTTCGGAGAAGCCGATGATCGCGTTCAGCGGCGTGCGCAACTCATGCGACATGTTGGCCAGGAACTCGGACTTGGCCCGGTTCGCCGCCTCGGCGCGTTCGGTTTCCTTCATATATTTGCGGTTGAGGTCGACCAGTTCGCGCGACCGCTCCTCTTCCGCCCGCCGCGCGAGGCTGAGATCATGGATCGTCGCCATCAGCCGGCGCTCGCTGTCGACCAGCTTCTCCTGGTGCAGCTTGATCTGGGTGATATCTGAACCGACGGCGACGATGCCGCCATCCCTGGTCTTCAGTTCGTTGACCTGCAGCCAGCGGCCATCGGCCAGCTGCCGCTCGAAAGTGGCGCCGCCTTGCAGTCCGCTGGTGTTGGCAAGCCGCCGCTCGGAAGCAAAGGCCTGCATGCGTTCTTCAAGAGCCGCTCGTGTGACGCCCGGCATCACGTCGCGGTCCGAAAGCCCGTTGTCCTGCTGGTATTTGGAATTGCACATGATCAGGCGCTGCGCCGAATCCCACAGCACGAAGGATTCGTTGATGTTCTCGATCGCTGTTCTGAGGCGAAGGTCGGCGGCCTCGGAACGCAGCGCCAGATGACGCTGTTCGGTGACGTCTACGGCGATCCCGATCAGCTGGATCTCCGGCGCTTCCGGATCGATGACTTGTGCGCGTGCGCGCATCCAGACCCATTGGCCGTCGGCATGCCGCATCCGGAACACCTGGTCTATGTGGTCGATCTCTCGTGCGACAATTCTATTGGCAAGCTCGAACAGGTCGCCGTCCTCGGCGTGGATGATCTGATCGACCTCTCCGAAGGACAGCATCGTGTCGCAGGGCTTGTAGCCGAGCATGTCATACATCGATCGCGACCAGTACATCTTGCCGCGCACCATATCCCAGTCCCACAGGCCGCAGCGGCCGCGAACCAGTGCCATGTCAATGCGCTGATGCGCTTCGAGGTAGATGCGGTCAGCCGCCTGTGCGCGCGCTGCCTGGCCGAAATAGGCATAGAGAATGACGATCAGCACACCGGCCGTCAGCACGAACAGGGTGACGTTCAGCGAAACAGTCTTGCGCCAGGCTTCGAAAACCGCGTCCTGTGGCACCAGGGCCGCCGCAGCACCCTTCTGGCCATTTGCCAGGCTGACCGCCGCATACCAGTCCCGTCCGTCAATGTTAACTTCCATGACGCCGGCGCGATCGCCGAACATGAACAAGGGTTGGCCGCCCTCGACGAGGCCGTCGAGCGAATGGCCTTGCCATGGGGTCGAGCGCGGCGTCACCGCGATGATCTTGAAAGCACCGTCGGTGATGACGAGCACATGGCTGCGGCCCATCGCACCCTGACGGCTTGTGGTCTCCAGCAGATCCTGGATGGCGCCAGGCACCGTGTCCGAGGTGGTGGCGAGCGAACTGGCCAGTTGGCCCGCCGCCAGCGTCAGGATCGCCTTGGCATTGCGCTCGACATCGTCGCGCTCGTTCAGCAGCGACAGTACGCGCAGCGCCGCGATGACGATCAGGAAGGTGATGATGAGGACGGGTATCGATCGGCGCAGCAGCGGTTCGGCGGCCAGAAGTCGTCGGTACGCCGGTTCGGCGATGAGCCGCGTATTCCCGGCAAGACCGTCGCTGCGCGTCTCGCGATGCGCAAAAGCCGTCCCTTCGGGCGCGCCCCACGCGTCCGCCTTCGCCATAAATGGCACTCCCCGAATTTGCCTATGCTGCTTTGATCCGGCAAACGCCGCACATCCGAATCGTCAGTAAAGAATCAAAGGTGATTCGCCTTGTCCAGTGGCCCGGCGAAAAAAGATTAAAAATCGACTAAAATAATGCCGAAACGGCCGATCCTCCCTCGGGCGCAAGCCAAGTCTAAGCCAGCGTGCGCTCGACGATATCCCTCAGATCCGCCGACAGGTTATCGGCGTTGGCGATCGAAAGCAGCGCCTCCCGGGCTTTGGCCTGCCGCGAAGGTTCAAGCGAACGCCACGATCTGAGCGCCGTCGCCAGCCTTGCCGCCACCTGCGGGTTGCGCTTTTCGACCTCGAGCACTGTTTGCGAAAAGAACCGGTAGCCTTCGCCGTCGGCTCGGTGGAAGCCGGTCTGGTTGGCACTGGAGAAGGTGCCGATCAACGACCGTACCCGGTTCGGGTTGCCCATCGAGAAGGCCGGGTGGTTGGTCAGGGCCCTCACTGTGTCGACCGTTTGCGGTCCCGGGACGCTGGCCTGGATCTGGAACCATTTGTCCATGACCAGCGGGTCGGAGCCATAGATCGTCTCGAAAGCCGCGAGCGCCTTGATCGCCTCGGGCGAACCATGTTGACGATGCGCGAGCACGGCGAGTGCGGCCGCGCGGTCGGTCATGTTGGTCGCAGACTGGAAATGCCCGGCGGCGAGGGCCGCTCCGCCCGGCTGCAGCGACAGATAATCCAGCAGGGTATTGCGCAAGGCGCGTCGCCCGGCGCTCGCCGCGTCAGGGCTGAACGCTGCCTTGTCGGCAAGGCTGAGGTACAGGCTCGAAAAAGCGCCACGTTTTGCGGTGCCGATCGCCAGCGCCAGCGCCTCGCGGGCCGCATAGATGGCGTCGGGGTCGATATTTCTGCCGATGTCGCGGGCAATGTCGGCTTCGCCCGGCAGTGCCAGCGCCAGCGCCCGATAGGCCGGTTCGAGCGTTTCGTCGCCGGCGATGCTGCCGGCGAGTTCGGTCAGCCGCGCCGCGAAGTCGGGCTGCTTGCCGCCGAGGATCTCGCGGAAGGCTGATATCAGCGCATCTGTCAGCAATGTGTTGAAGGCCTGCCAGCGCGAGAAGGCGTCATTGTCGTGACGGGCGAGGAAGAACTGGTCATCGGCTTTCTGCTCGACCGACAGCGTCACCGGCGCCGAAAAGCCTCGGTTGAGCGACACGGCCGGGCGTTCGGCGACGCCTGAGAACCGCACCATGTGGCGGCGCTTGCGGACATGGATGACGCCGTCCTCGATGCTGGCGCCCTCGACGCCGCTATACTCCACGGCCTTGCCGCCGGCGCCGATCAGGCCGAAGGCGAGCGGGATGTGCATCAGCCGCTTGCGGCTTTCGGAAGGCGTTGGCGGCACCGACTGCTCGATTTCGAGCGTGAATTCTTGCGCGGCCGGATTGTGCGTCGAACTGATCGTCAGGTTGGGCGTTCCTGCCTGATGATACCAGAGCGCGAACTGCGACAGGTCGCGGCCGGATGCATCTTCGAACACTTTGATGAAATCCTCGATCGTCGCCGCGTCGCCGTCGTGCCGCTCGAAATAGAGGTCCATGCCGGCGCGAAAGACCTCGGCCCCGAGAATCGTACGGATCATTCGCACAACTTCGGAACCTTTCTCGTAGACCGTCGCCGTGTAGAAATTGTTGATCTCGCGGTAGCGGCGCGGCCGCACCGGATGCGCCAGCGGGCCCTGATCCTCGGGAAACTGGTGGGCGCGCAAGGTGCGCACCTCGGCGATGCGCTTGACCGCCCGCGAGCGCTGGTCGGCGGAGAATTCGTGGTCGCGGAAGACCGTCAGCCCTTCCTTCAGGCAAAGCTGGAACCAGTCGCGGCAAGTGATTCTGTTGCCTGTCCAATTGTGGAAATACTCATGCGCGATGATCGCCTCGATATTGGCGAAATCAGCGTCCGTCGCGGTCTCGCGATCGGCTAGCACATATTTGTCGTTGAAGACGTTTAGGCCCTTGTTCTCCATCGCGCCCATGTTGAAGTCGGACACGGCGACGATGTTGAAGACGTCGAGATCGTATTCCCGGCCGAACGCCTCCTCGTCCCATTTCATCGACCGCTTCAGGGCGTCCATCGCGTAGCCGGCCAGCTTCTCCTTGCCGGGCTCGACATAGATGCCGAGCTCGACCGTGCGGCCGGACAGGGTGACGAAACTGTCGGCCAGCTGGCCGAGATTGCCGGCCACCAGCGCGAACAGGTAGGATGGCTTGGGGAAAGGATCGTGCCATCTGGCATAGTGCCAGCCGTCGCCGAGATCGCCTCTGTCGAGCGGGTTGCCGTTGGACAGAAGCAGTGGCGCCTCGTCACGCAGCGCTTCGATCCGCACGGTGTAGACGGACAGGATGTCGGGGCGATCGAGGAAATAGGTGATGCGGCGAAAGCCTTCGGCCTCGCACTGCGTGCAGTAGACATTGCTCGAGCGGTAGAGGCCCATCAGGGCTTCATTGCCCGCCGGCGCCAGCTCGGTCTCAATCAACAACTGGAAGCGACGCGCGGCGGGCGGCTTGAGGATGGTCAGCTGGTCCGGGCTCGCCAGAAGATCCGACGATTTTACTTTCTTGCCGTCGATCTCGATGCGCTTGAGCGTCAGGCCGTCACCGTCGAGCACCAATGGTGCCGACATGGAGACGCCGTCACGTCGCTCGACAGTAAGCAAAGCGGTGACGCGCGTTGCGTCTGGCGAAAGGCGGAAGGTGAGGTTGGTTTGCGGAATGAGGTAGTCGTTGGGGCGATAGTCTTCGAGCTTGAAGACCTGGCCGGTGTCCGTGCGCATTCCGTGGCTTTCCTGTCGATTGCGTTGGCGGCGGATTGTGTCCGCTGTCCAAGAAATTTGAAGTCCGCGCTCTTTACACGAAACGGCCCCTCGACAAAACTAAGGCAATGCCTATTTCAGGCGTTCTTCTCCCGTCATCATCACGAGGCAACTCATGACCGTCGTCACACCGAAATTCGGCATGGGCGCATCCGTGCTGCGGCGCGAGGATGCCGCCTTCATCCAGGGGCAGGGCCGCTATACCGACGATATCCAGCCGGCTGGGGTCCTGCATGGCTATGTCCTGCGCTCACCGGTCGCCAAGGCCAGCTTCACCCTCGGTTCGACCGAGGCCGCGAAGACGGCGCCTGGTGTGCATCTGGTGCTGACCGGCAAGGATCTTGCTCATCTGGGAGATCTCAGGTCCGGCGTCATGCAGGAACAGCCGGACGGCACCAGGGCGCCGACGCGCGACATCCCGATCCTGTGCCGCGACCGGGTCCACTATGTCGGTGATGCCGTTGCCTTTGTTGTCGCCGAGAGTCGCGCCTTGGCGCAGGACGCCGCGGAGCTGATCGATGTCGACTATGACAGCGAAGACGCGGCTTCCGGGACGGCAGCGGCGCTTGCCGAAGGCGCGCCGCTGGTCTGGCCGGAACTCGGTTCCAACCGCGCCTTCAGCTACCACATGGGTGACAAGAAAAAGACCGACGCGGCTTTCGCCAAGGCCGCCCATGTCACGCGCATCGAATTCGTCAACAACCGGCTGGTCTGCAACTACATGGAGCCGCGCTCGGCAATCGGCGAGTGGAACGTGGAGGAGAACCGCTTCGTGCTGACCACGGGGTCGCAGGGCGTGCACTCCATGCAGTACATTCTGGCCGGCCTGTTCAAGATCAAGAAGAATCAGCTGCGCGTCATCACGCCGGATGTCGGCGGGGGCTTCGGGCCGAAGACCTTCGTCTACCGCGAATATCCGCTGGTGCTGGAGGCGGCAAAGCGGCTTGGCCGCCCGGTCAAATGGGCCGGCGACCGCACCGAACACTTCCTGACCGATGCGCAAGGGCGCGACAATGTCGTGACGGCCGAGATGGCGCTGGACAAGGATGGCCGATTCCTCGGCATGAAGGTGGACCTGCTCGCCAACATCGGCGCCTATATCTCGCAATACGGCCCGTTCATTCCCTATATCGGCGTCACCATGTCGACCGGCGTCTATGATATCCAGGCGCTCGACGTCTCGGTCACCGGCCTCTACACCAACACCTGCCCGGTCGACGCCTATCGCGGTGCCGGCAGACCGGAGGCAGCGTTCCTGCTGGAAAAGCTGGTCGATGCCTGCGCCCATGATCTCGACCTGCCCGTCGAGGAGATCCGCCGCCGCAATTTCATTCGGCCGGAACAGTTTCCCTACCGCACCCAAACCGGTCGCCTCTACGACACCGGTGAATTCGAAGGCCATATGGAGCGTGCCATCGAACGGTCTGAATGGAAAACGTTCCCGGCGCGGCTGGCGCAGTCGAAAGCCGGCGGCAAGATCCGCGGCCTCGGCATGGCGACCTATATCGAGGCTTGCGCTTTCCCCGGATCGGAACCGGCCTTTGTCGAACTCAACGGCGACGGCACGGTGACGCTGAAAATCGGCACCCAGACCAACGGGCAGGGGCACGCCACTGCCTATGCGCAGTTCCTGTCGGAAAAGCTCAATCTCGACATCGACAAGATCCATGTCCGCCAGGGTGACACCGACGAGCTGAAGGCTGGCGGCGGCACCGGCGGCTCGCGCTCCGTTCCGCTCGGCGGCGTGTCGGCATGGCGGGCCGGCGAAGACCTTGCCAACAAGATCAAGCGCATCGCTGCCGATGAGCTGGAAGCCTCGGCCGGCGACATCGAGCTGTCTGATGGCACTGCCCGCATCGTCGGCACCGATCGCTCGATCGATTTTTCCACCATCGCCAAGGCCGCCAAGACGCCTGATGATCTCAAAGGCTTTGGCGAGTTCGTGCAGGACGAATGCACCTACCCGAACGGCACCCATATCTGCGAGGTCGAGATCGACCCGGATACCGGCGCCACCGAGATCGTCCGCTACACCATCGTCGACGATTTCGGCGTCAGCGTGAATCCGATCCTGCTCGCCGGCCAGGTGCATGGCGGTGTCGTGCAAGGCATCGGCCAGGCACTGATCGAAGACACGATCTACAGCGAGGACGGACAGCTTTTGACGGCGAGCTTCATGGACTACGCCATGCCGCGCGCCGACAATTTCCCGTTCTTCCATTTCGAGACCCGCAACGTGCCTTCGACCACAAATGCGCTCGGCATCAAGGGGGCAGGCGAGGCCGGCACCATCGGCTCGACTCCCGCCGCACTCAACGCGGTCACCGATGCGCTCTGGCGCGCGTATGGCGTCAGGCACATCGACATGCCGGCAACGCCGGCGCGCATCTGGGCAACCATCCGCGAAGCTGTGGGAGCGTGAAAGCCGCCCACGGCAGCCCCACAGTCAGCGACCATGCTGGCGGGCACAACACGCTCACCGGCATCATGCTCAAGATCGTGTCGGTGGCCGTCTTCGTCGGCATGCAGACCTGCATCAAGGCCGCAGGCACCGTTCCAGCCGGCCAGATCGTCTTCTTCCGTTCCTTCTTCGCGATCTTCCCGATTATCGCGTTTTTGGCTTTCAAGGGAAAACTCGGCACTGCCTTCACCACCAAGCGTCCGCTAAACCACATCGCCCGCGGCCTTGTCGGCGTCGGCGCCATGGGGCTCGGCTTTTTCGCGCTGACCCGGCTGCCGCTGCCGGAGGCGATTACGCTGAACTACGCGCAGCCGCTGCTGGTGGTGGTATTCAGCTCGATCTTTCTCGGTGAAACCATCCGCGTCTATCGCTGGAGCGCGGTTGCGGTCGGCCTGGTCGGCGTGCTGATCATCTCATGGCCGGAATTGACACTGCTCAGTTCCGACCAGGCGCTCGACGACCAGGAGGTGCTTGGCGTCATTGCCGCCCTTGTCGCCGCGGCGATCTCGGCGGTCGCCATGCTGTTGGTGCGCAATCTCGTGCAAAGCGAACGCACCGCGACCATCGTGCTGTGGTTTTCGGTGACGGCGAGCGTCATGTCGCTCTTGTCGCTGCCGTTCGGTTGGCGGATGCTGACGCCGCTCCAGGCGGCTCTTCTGGTTGCCGCCGGCTTCTGCGGCGGCCTCGGCCAGGTTCTGATGACGGCAGCCTATCGCCATGCCGAGGCCTCGGTGGTGGCGCCGTTCGAATATAGCTCGATGATCCTTGGTCTGGTCGTCGGCTATCTTGTCTTCGGCGACGTTGCCACGGTTCACATGCTTGTCGGCGGCCTAATCGTTGTTGCCGCCGGGATATTCATCATCTGGCGCGAGCGCCAGCTTGGCCTGGAGCGCACTCGCACCCGCAAGGCGTCTTTGCCAGAAGGCTGATTACGACCGTTCTGCCCGCTCCTTCGCCAAGCGTACCAGAACCGTCCTCGTCTGCTCATCGGCCGGGAAAAACGATTCGATCGCCAGTTCCGACAGTGTTACGTCGAGTGGTGTGCCAAACACCGTGATGGTGTTGATGAACGACAGCACCTGATCGCCATGCGCCAGCCTAAGCGGGTGCACGATGGCATTCCGCTCGACCGGCGCCGGCCGGCTGCCTTTCAAACCGGACGGATAGCTGCGCAACTCGCGCTCCAGATCGACCAGCACTGGGTCGCCGCTGGCGTCAATTTGGTGTTTGAGACGCTCGAGCAGATGCATCCGCCATTCCTGGAGATTGACGATGCGCGGTGCGATGCCGCCGGGGTGCAGGCTGAGGCGGAGCACGTTGACCGGCGGCTTGAGCAGCGACGGCTCGCTGACATCGGCTAGGAACGGAGCGATAGCGGCATTGGCCGAAACCAGGTTCCAGTGGCGGTCGACAGCAAGTGCCGGGAATGGCTCATGCCCCTTCAGCACGATCTCGACCGCGGCCATCGCCGGCGCCAGCGTCTTGTCGGTCAGCGAGCGTTCGCCGAAGCTCGGCGCAAAGCCGGCGGCGAGCAACAACTGGTTGCGCTGCCTGAGCGGAATCGAAAGCTGTTCGGCCAGATGCAGCACCATGTCGCGCGAGGGCGCGGCGCGGCCGCTTTCGACGAAGCTCAAATGCCGCTGTGAGATCTCGGCCTCCATGGCGAGTTCGAGCTGTGACATTCGTCGGCGCGTCCGCCATTCGCGAATGAGGCTGCCGGCGGTATTGTGGGCTGATGTCATGGAGGCATGGTTAGAGCGGCGGGCAGCGCATTTCAATTACCTGCGAGGTATGGTCCTGTCCTTCTCCCACAAGGGAGGGCCGCCAAGCGTCTAGCCAATCGCCCGCAATTTCGCCTTCACCTCAAGCAAATCCCGCCACGCCAGCTTCTTGTGCGACGGCGTTCGCAGCAGATACGCGGGATGCAGCGTTGGCATGGCGGGAATGGCGACGCCGGATGCCGTCGTGTGGACGCGCCAGTTGCCGCGCAGGCGCAGGATGCCTTCGCTGGTGTTGAGCAAGGTCTTGGCCGATGGGCCGCCGAGGTTGATCAGCACCTTCGGATTGACCAGTTCGATCTGCCGCTCGATGAATGGCCGGCAGATCTCGGTTTCGTGCGGCGTAGGCGTGCGATTGCCCGGCGGCCGCCACGGAATGACGTTGGCGATGTAGACCGAGGTCCGGTCGAGCCCAATCGCCGCCAGCATGCGGTCGAGCAGCCGGCCCGAGCGGCCGACGAAGGGCAGGCCCTCGATGTCCTCGTCGCGGCCCGGCGCCTCGCCGACCAGCATCACGGCGGCTTCCGGGTTGCCGTCGGCGAACACAAGGTTCTTGGCCGTGGCTTTGAGATTGCAGCCGTCGAACGCCGCCATGTGCTGGCGAAGCTCGTCCAGGGTCGTTGCCGTCGTTGCCAACTGGCGGGCCAGCGCCGCCTGCGCTTCGTCGGGAACCGTCGCCGACGGTGCGCGTGCAACGGGTGGTGCATTTGCCCTGTCGACGGCTTCGGGGCGAGACACGGTCGTCGAACGCTGCTGCGCGGCGGTATTGCCCGAGGGCGTTGCCGTCGGCGCACGCTCGACCGGCTTTGGCACGATCTCGGCGAACCGGTTCACCGGCTGGTCTTCAAGCGCCTCGTCGACGCCCACGCTGGCATAAAAGGCCAGCAGGTCGGCAATGTCTGGTCTGTTATGTGGGGAAGCGGCAGTCATGCCGGCACATTCGCCCCCATGACGGCAATTTGCAAGGCTGGCTGGTTGTTCTACCCGGTCGGTATGCGTGGATCCTGCACCAGATAGAAGGTCCAGCGCGGCGTGTAGTCGGTCACCAAGAATTCGAATCTGGCGGTTTTCAGCGGGTCGACCTTGCCATTCCGGAACAGCAGCCGGTCATAGGGTTCGAAATCGCGGTCGAAATCGGCGAAATTGCTCGACCAGATGTTGTCGGGCGTCTTGTTGCGCTGGTCGAACGAAAGTCCGTCGCCGAACACGCTCGGCTGGTTCAGCATCTCCTGCAGCTCGAACTGGAATTCGATCCAGGCCTGGCCGCTGTTGTTGAGCACGTCGATGCGCACATACATGATGCCATTGGCGAATGCGCCGGCCGGGCCGAAAGCCTGGATCGGCTTTGTCGTGCGGATGGTCAGGGTCACCGGCGTTGACGAATTCAGCTCTTCGGTGATGACCAGCGGATCGTCTCTCGTTCCAGTGCCTGAAGCGCCGGTGATGTGGAAGCCGCCAAGCTCGTCGGAGAAGGAGTAGGCGCCTGCCGCCCATACTTTCACTTCGTCCGCTGCGGCATGGCCCGGGGCCAGCACCAGAGGGGCCAAAAGGAGCGCCCCGCAGACACGGCCGGGCGTGAAAAGAAAGCGCGTCGATGAAAAGCCGGCTGGCTCAGGAAAGCGCATGGTTCGAAGTATGGCCGATAAGCAAGCCGTCGAACAATTAAAAACATGGGCGCGCTGCGCCTCGACGGGGCAAAACAGCCGCCCAGCACCGCAATGCGCGACTTTTTGGC
The DNA here is from genome assembly GCF_040318715.1 of Mesorhizobium sp. M1050. Lineage (NCBI taxonomy): Bacteria > Pseudomonadati > Pseudomonadota > Alphaproteobacteria > Hyphomicrobiales > Phyllobacteriaceae > Mesorhizobium > Mesorhizobium sp. M1050. The sequence goes on from NZ_JAMYMV010000041.1 coordinate 40,707, forward strand.
CAAAATGGCATTGTCACGTATGCGCCGGTTTCCTGTCGCCGATTGATGCGCTATGCAGCGCAGGAGCCAGCAAGATACCCGAATGGGATAAGCCAGTGCGGAGGGGTTGATGAGCGACATCGAACGCGAAAGCATGGAATTCGACGTGGTCATCGTCGGCGCCGGCCCGGCCGGCCTTGCCGCCGCCATCCGCCTCAAGCAGGTCAATCCCGAACTCTCGGTCGTCGTCCTGGAAAAGGGTGGCGAGGTCGGCGCCCATATCCTCTCCGGCGCCGTCGTCGATCCGATCGGCATCGACCGGCTCTTGCCGGGCTGGCGCGACGAGGATGGGCATCCCTTCAAGACGCCGGTCACAGACGACCATTTCCTCGTCCTTGGCCCGGCAGGCTCGTTTCGTCTGCCCAACATCCTGATGCCGCCGCTGATGAACAATCACGGCAACTTCATCGTCTCGCTCGGCAATGTCTGCCGATGGCTGGCTGGTAAGGCCGAGGCGCTCGGCGTCGAGATCTATCCCGGCTTCGCCGCGGCGGGCCTGCTCTACAATGACGCCGGCGCCGTTACCGGCGTGGTGACCGGCGACATGGGTGTCGAGAAGGACGGCACGCATGGTCCGGGTTTCGCGCCGGGCATGGCGCTGATGGGCAAATATGTGCTGATCGGCGAAGGCGCGCGTGGCTCGCTCGCCAAGCAGCTGATCGCCAAATACAAGCTTTCCGATGGCCGCGAGCCCGGCAAATACGGCATCGGCCTCAAGGAACTCTGGCAGGTCAAGCCAGAGAACCACAGGCCGGGCCTGGTCCAGCATTCGTTCGGCTGGCCGCTCGACATGAAGACAGGTGGCGGCTCTTTCCTCTACCATCTGGAGGACAACCAGGTGGCGGTCGGCTTCGTCCTCCACCTCAACTACAGGAACCCCTGGCTGTCGCCGTTCGACGAATTCCAGCGCTTCAAGACCCATCCGGCAATCAGGGGCACCTTCGAGGGCGCCAAGCGCCTGGGTTACGGCGCGCGCGCCATCACCGAGGGTGGCTGGCAGTCAGTGCCGAAACTTTCCTTCCCCGGTGGCGCGCTGATGGGCTGCGCGGCAGGCTTCGTCAATGTGCCGCGCATCAAGGGCTCCCACAACGCGGTCCTTTCGGGAATGCTGGCGGCCGAGCATGTCGCCGAGGCGATCGGCGCCGGCCGTGCCAATGACGAGCTTTCCTCCTACGAGGCTGCATGGCGGGACACCGACATCGGCAAGGACCTGAAGAAGGTGCGCAACGTCAAGCCGCTCTGGTCGCGCTTCGGCACCATCATTGGCGTCAGCCTTGGTGGCCTCGACATGTGGCTGAACACGCTGTTCGGCTTCTCGCCCTTCGGCACGCTGAAGCATGGCAAGGCCGACTATGCCACGCTCGAGCCGGCCGCCAAGCACGAGAAGATCGCCTATCCGAAGCCGGATGGCGTGCTGACCTTCGACCGCCTGTCCTCGGTGTTCCTGTCAAACACCAATCACGAGGAAAACGAGCCGGTCCATCTGGTTGTCGGCGACATGGACCTGCAGAAGCGCTCCGAGCATGATGTCTTTGCCGGACCCTCGACACGCTATTGTCCGGCCAGCGTCTACGAATGGGTCGACAAGGACGGCAATGCCGCCGCCGATCCCGCGGCAAAGGACGTGCGCTTCGTCATCAACGCGCAGAACTGCGTCCACTGCAAGACATGCGACATCAAGGACCCGAACCAGAACATCAACTGGGTGCCGCCCCAAGGTGGCGAAGGTCCGGTCTACCAAGGTATGTAAGCTACGCGCTGGCTGGACCGTCTCGCCGGCCGCACGCAAAATGTTGGTCATGGCCCGGGTTGCCGGGCATGTGAAATATTAGGGCTGTTGAAACTGCCGCGCGCTTGTGGTTCCATCCCCAGACGACAGGGAGATGGCCAATGCGCTTGGCGGTTTTAGTATGCCTTGTGGTGATCGGCGCTGTGTGCGGTTCGGCTTCGATAGCCTCGGCTGGCACCAGGGTGCTGATCAAGACGCGGACCTATGACATCACCGGGAACACTGGCCTGGCGCTGATGAAGGCGATGGACCGCAAGGGGCCGAAGCACGGCTTCATGACGCATGCCATCGCCCAGACGGGCTACACCGTGGATTGGAACCTTGACGCCGGCCAGGACAATGGCTTCTGCCGCCTGCGGCGGGCCGACGGCACGCTCAATCTGTTTTACACGTTTCCGCGTCTCGCCTCGGCCACCGCGCCGGCGCTCCAGAAGCACTGGTCGCGGTTCTTCGCCGGCGTCCGCGCGCACGAAGAAACCCATGGTCGCATCGCCAGGGAAATGATGCGGGCCATCGAAACATCCATCTCCGGCCTCAGGATTGCCGACGACCCGTCCTGCTCCAAGACACGCCGCGAGGCGCAGAGGCGCATCAAGGCTACCTATGCCGCGTATGAGGTAAAGCAGATCGCCTTCGACGCCCGCGAGCATCGCGACGGTGGCCATGTCGAGCATCTGATCACCGCTTTGATCAAGCCTTGATCTCTTAACCTGGCGTCCTGCCGGTCTGGACTATCGCCGCGGTCGCGGTTTCATGATCATCGACCGGCTTCTGTTGTGCCTCCCTGAGCGAGAACTCCACCATCACCGGCAGGTGATCCGAGCCAGTGTCCTCAAGCCGTGTTGCAGAATGGATGGTCAGCCCGCCCTTGCTGAAAACCTGGTCGATCGGCAGGCCGGCGAAGCGCCGCACGAAGTCCGGCAGCCTGATTTGGATCCAGGTCGGTCCGGCGGACGGCATTACGGTCAGGCCGCCGAGCGAGGCGACGCGCCGTACGGCAGCACTCCACGGCACGGCGTTGCAGTCGCCCGCCATGATGGCCGTCTCGCCGAGCGCGGAGAGCGATTCCGCAAGTTCGCCGATCTGCCAATACTGCTCGCGTGGCCACGGCCAACTGAGATGGATAGCGGCGACATCGACGTCAATGCCGCCGAAGTCGACGGTCGCTGTCGCCATGGCGCCGCGCCGTTCGCAACGCGCCTCGGTGCCGGCGGCAAAGGGCCGCCGCGAGATCAGCGCGACGCCGAATATGCCGTTGGGATAAGGGCAGAGGATCCGGTATGGATATGCACTGCTGATATAGCCAAGCTCGGTCGTCCACATCGCCGACACCTCGTCGAGGGTGATCACGTCGGGATTGGTCCGGCCGATCAGCGACAGAACCTTCTTCGGCGTCGGATTGTTGTAGCGCAGGTTCATCTGCAGCAATTTGTAGACCGCACGATCTTCGACCTTGGCTTCATAGGCAGCCTGAACCGGCCATAGATTGGGCAATGTGTTCAAGGTCGTGGCGACGGCCGCCACGGCAAAAAGCAGTGCCACGGCCGCTTGCAGGCGAAATGTCGTGGCCAGCAGCGGCAGTGCGCAAAGCGCCATCAATACGGCAAGGTGGACGCGGAAATGCGAGAAGGAATCGAAGGCCGGATGCAAGGTACCCAAGAACCCGGCGACCAGCGCAACCAAGAACATCATCAGCGCGATAAATGCCAGTGATGCCGCCATGTGTCGACTGCGTCTCATCGGGTCAGGTCCGCGCGGATTGTCGGAAAATACCGGCTTGGTTATCGGCAGAAATGCGGCCCAATCAAGATGACGAGATGCTCGGGCAGCGCACAGATCGTCCTATTGGAACGCGGTCTCCGAAAAACTTCTCAGTTTGCGCGAATGCAGCCGATCCATCGGCATTTCCGCAAGCTTTTCCATCGCCCTGATGCCGATGGTCAGATGCTGCGCCACCTGGCGCTTGTAGAATTCGGTCGCCATGCCGGGCAGCTTCAACTCGCCATGCAGTGGCTTGTCCGAAACGCACAGCAGCGTGCCGTAGGGAACGCGGAAACGGAAGCCGTTGGCGGCGATGGTCGCAGATTCCATGTCGAGCGCGATCGCCCGCGACTGCGACAGGCGCTGCACCGGGCCGCGCTGGTCGCGCAGTTCCCAGTTTCGGTTGTCGATGGTGGCGACGGTGCCTGTGCGCATGATGCGCTTCAAGTCGTAGCCGGACAGGCCGGTGACTTCGGCGACGGCTTCCTGCAACGCCACCTGGATCTCGGCCAGCGGCGGGATCGGGACCCAGACCGGAAGATCGTCGTCGAGGACGTGGTCCTCGCGCACATAGGCGTGCGCCAACACATAGTCGCCCAAAGCCTGGGTATTGCGCAGCCCGGCGCAGTGACCGAGCATCACCCAGGCATGCGGCCTCAGCACGGCGATGTGGTCGGTAATCGTTTTGGCGTTGGAAGGCCCGACGCCGATATTGACCATGGTGATGCCTCCATGGTTCGGCTTCTTCAGGTGATAGGCCGGCATCTGCGGCAGGCGTGGCGGCGCGACCCCGAGACCGGGCGCGCTTTGTCCGGCCAAGGTGATGACATTGCCCGGCTCGACGAATTCGGTATATCCGCCGCCGCCATCGGCCATCAGGTCGCGAGCGCGGGCAACGAATTCGTCGATGTAGAATTGGTAGTTGGTGAACAGCACGAAATTCTGGAAATGCTGTGGCGTGGTCGCCGTATAGTGCGACAGGCGATGCAGCGAATAGTCGATGCGCTGCGCCGTGAAGGGCGCCAACGGCCTCGGTTCGCCCAAGGCCACTTCGAAAGTCCCGTTGGCGATCTGGTCGTCGGTACCGTCGAGATCCGGCACGTCGAACAGGTCGCGGATCGGCCGCTTGATGCGTTCGGCCGCCGCGCCGTCGACATGGGTGCCTTCGAGAAAGGCGAAATGCAGCGGGATCGGCGTAGTCGATTCCGACACCGAGACCGCAACGCCATGATTGCGCATGATCAGACGCAACTGCTCGACAAGGTAGCTTTCGAACAGGGCGGGCTGGGTAATGGTAGTCGAAAAATGCCCAGGTGTCGGCATATGGCCATACGCCTGACGCGAGTCGATCTGGGTGAACGAGGTGGTGGTGACGCCGATCTCCGGGTAGAAGGCCCGGTAGCGCTTGCCATTGTCGCCGCCCGCCGCCGCCAGTTCAGCAAAGGAATCGCGCAGGAACTTGGTGTTGCGGTCGTAAAGCAGCCGAAGTGCCGCGACGGCCTTTTCGGCGCGATCAAAGCTTTGCCGGCCAAAAGGCTCCGGCATGACGACAGATTCGATGGCCTGAGGGTAGATTCGCTTTTCCATGACTCAATATAGAGATTTGGATCGGCACTTGGGAGGGGTGTCGCGACCGAAGGCGGCTTAAGGGTCGTTTTTCTTTCCGCTGCATGTCGCCCCAAAGAGCGCAGCGATTTTGGGCGACATGCACGAAACGTGCTTATCCGCGCTGCAGGCTGACCAGGAGCACAAAGCCGATCCCGGACTTCTTCAAAGCCGGCGCTTCGATCGTCGAGCCGGCATCGGCGCGCATCATCGGCACGGCCAGAACCGGAGCGGCCAGAACCGCCAGGATAAGCGCCGCCCGCGGCAGGAGCCGAAGGATCTTTAGTGCGGTGGCGGCGATGCGGTTCATGGTGTTTCAGCTTTTCTTTTTGAGGTCTGGCTCTTTTGTTTAGTTGCGAAGGTGGGTGGGGCAGGCGAGGCGGCAGGTTCTGGAACTGGCTTCGTCCCAGGCGCGGGCCGGACGACCCGCTTCAGCGACGAGGATGGCGAAGAACATTCCAAACAGGCTCATCAGCAGGCAGACGATGGTGAAGCGGCGAGCAAGCATTGGTCGGGTCTCCTTCAACACGCCGGAGAATGCCCTGATGCAACTGAACCGGCTCTGATGCCGTCGTTCATCTGCGGTTCAAACTGATGGGCGGGATTTAGCGTCGACGGCGCCTGTTTCGGCAGGATGCCGAGGTTAGGGCGTTGCCCCGCGACAAACGAAAACGGAGCCCGTTAGAGCCCCGTCTTCATGTCACAAGGATATATATACATATACATATATATATATATATACATATATACATATATATATAGGTCGATCAGAGCTTGTGCCAAGTCTGGCTTTTGCAGATCAGTCCGCCGAGCACGCAGCCGCTCATCTTGAGCGAGCTGCCCGAAAGGGTCGCCTTGCCCGAATAGGTTCTGTCGTTTGCCGGATCGGTGATGTTACCGGCATATTTGTTGTCGCCAGCCGCCTTGAGCGAGCCGATGGTTTTTCCGGCATACTTGCCGGACTTGAGCGTGATGGAAAACGAGCCGCCGCCAACGATGGCCGCAGTGTCGCCGGCCTGCGTCTTCCAATCACCCTCGATCGGATCGGCCGATGCCGCACCCGCCACGATCAATGTGGCCGCAAGAGCCAGGCTCACTTTTCGAAACATGTCTTCCTCCCTTTGGATGTCCGACCGGATGCTCCGCCCCTCGCCGGTCTGCCGCTTACGCTAACGTAAGCTAATCCAGCTCCTGGCAAAACAAAAGCGGTGCCGCTGCGGAAGACTTTCGGATTCTTGAAGGCGTCCGAATGCGTCCCATCGGCGAGAAAATGAAATGACCGGCGCAGCGCCTTTGTCTCCCGTGGTTAGCAAAGTCTTGACTTGGCAGCGGAGGATTTTTGTCAAATTTGACGCAAGCTCGCTGAATTGCTGGCTTTGTATCCTTAACGAATTTCCGCGTTTACCTCTTGTTTTAGCTTTGTTTTCCTCAAATTAAGCACGCCATTTAACGACGGATTCAAGCCTGCACGGCATTCTCGAAAGCATCGGAAGAGCAGCCGCAAGCACGAAAGAAGGCAGCTCTCAGGAGCCTGACAGGGGCCGGAAACAGGGGATTGAAATGGCACGTTTTGAAATGCTTGAAGCAGGTTTCGGCGCCATGGGGGCAACTGCCCAGGCCGACATTCTTTTCGAACTGGGCATGATGTATGCGACCGGCCGCGATTGCGAGACCGATGTCGTTGCCGCCCACAAATGGTTCAACATTGCCGCGATCAAGGGCTCGGTCCGCGCCGCGGAACTGCGCTCCGAACTGTCGGCGGCAATGTCGAAGGTCGAGATCGCCAAGGCGCTTCGCGAAGCCCGCGAATGGATGACCATCCACTAAGATCTGCCTGCAGACCTATCGAAGACAGGGAAGCTCCGGGATCAAGACCGCACAGACGGCCAGACCCAGCACTACAGAAGGCCCCGCAAGACGGTCGATGACCTCCAGGAAAGTGTGAAGCGGGTTTCCGTCCGGAATCGCGTATAGGCACGATCCCAAAGTGGAATCCGGTTCTCTCCGACAAACGGAAACCGTTTGCCCAGGGATCATGCTCTGAAGAAAGAGAACGCGGTAGGCCGCAAGGTCCAGTCGTGCACGACACGGGGAGAGCGAGCGGGATTTTTAGGCGCGGGGCGCTCGGGAAACAGCTCGACAGGCAAAACGCCGCGACCGGCCGGAACAAGGCCGGCGCGGCTTTTGCCCTGTTTGCCGCGGCGCGTTGCAGGCCCAATCGAGTGCCGCCAATGCGCCTAGACAGGTCCAAGGAAGGGTGAAATTGTCCCGGCTCTCTGGAAGAAGTGCGGCCGGAACGGCCGCGCGTGAGTGGAGGAGTTCTACTGCAATGAAAAAATTGGGTATTTTGAACGCGGCAATTTTCGGCCTGATGATCAGCACGCCGGTCGCATTCGCCGACGACATCACTTTTGCGGTGGTCGGCCCGATGACCGGACAACTCGCCACCATCGGCGATCAGTTCAAGCAGGGCGCGCAGGCCGCTGCTGACGCGATCAACGCTGCGGGTGGTGTCGAGGGCCGCCAGATCAAGCTGAGTATCGAAGACGACCAGTGTGATCCCAAGCAGGCAGTGTCGGTCGCCAACCGCATCGTAGCCGACGGCGTCAAATTCATCGACGGCCATGCTTGCTCGGGTTCGAGCATTCCGGCCTCGGCGGTCTATGCCGAAGCCGGAGCTCTGATGATGACCCCGGCTTCTTCCAATCCGGTGCTGACCGACGCGGCGGCCAAGGCCGGCTGGCCGACGATCATGCGGCTTTATACGCGAGACGATGCGCAGGGCGCCTTCATCGGCCCATGGATCGCCAAGAAGTTTGCCGGCAAGAACGTCGTCGTCCTGCATGACAAGAGTGCCTACGGACAGGGCGTGGCTGACGCCGTCAAGGCAACGATGAATGCCGGCGGCCTCAAGGAAGTCTATTATGACGGCATCAACGCTGGCGAGAAGGACTATTCGGCTCTCGTCACCAAGCTCAAGGACTTGAAAGCCGACGTCGTCTATTTCGGCGGCTATCATCCTGAGGCTGGTCTGATCCTGCGTCAATCGGCGGAACAGAACCTGAAGTTCCAGTTGATCATGCCGGACTCCATTGCTTCGCCGGAATTCTGGCAGGTTGCCGGCCCGGCAGGCGAGGGCACCATGTTCGTGTTCCCGTCGGATCCGCAGGCGAAGCCGGAAGCCAAGGCCGCCGTCGAGAAGATCAAGGCGGGCGGCTTCGTGCCGGAGGGCTTCACGCTGTTCTCCTATGCCGTGATCCAGGCCTTCGCCGAGGGCGTCAAGCGCGCCGGCAGCGACGATCCGGCGAAGGTTGCCGAAGCACTGAAGAATGGCACGCCCGTCAGCACCGTCGTCGGCAATGTCACCTTCGACGAAAAGGGCGACCTCAAGAATGCCAGCTACGACATCAACCAGTGGCATAATGGAAAGTACGCACCGATCGCCCAGTAACCGATCGCCCAGTAATCGTCGCCCTGGCGACTGGATAGGATAGCGAAATGGCCGGGGCTCCTCCCGGCCATTTTCTCGTTTGCGCCCTCGACGGCTTTCGGCTGTCAGATCGCTACCGCGCTCGGGGCGTTGTGCTCCTCCACGAACCGCACCAGCACCGTCCCATCGGTGACCTGCGCGCCCTCTATCGCGATCTCGGCGATCACGCCATCATGTGGCGCGGCGATGGTGTGCTCCATCTTCATCGCCTCGAGGATCAGCAGTGGTTGGCCCTTGATCACTGCATCGCCTCTTGTCACGCGCACCAGCTTGACCAGCCCCGGCATCGGCGCGCGCAAGCTGCCGACGCCTGCGGCTGCCTCATCGGCGCGAGCCAGCGGGTCCGGCACGGCGAAGGTGTAGCCAACAGCGCCTTCGAACACGGTGATGTGGCCTGGCCAGCGGGCGATGCGCGGTGCAGCGCGAAAATCATGCGAATTTGTGCTGTCATGGGGGGCATTCAGCGCCACCTGGAACCGTCCATCCGGCCGCACCGAAACCTTTGCTACGATATCGTCATCGCCGAATTTCAGCCGTATGCGCCGCGCCACATTGTGGAAATGCGCATAGCCGGCAAGCGACGACCACGGATCGTTTGATGGCGGCGACGCTCCGGCGCCTGAAGCTGCGACAGCGGCGGCGGCAATGGTCTCTCCGCCCGGTGGCGGGACGATCGTCAATATCTCCTGGTGCCTGCCGATCAGGCCAGTGTCGACGTCGCCTGTGCAAAAATCCGGATCGGCGGCCAGAGCGGCGAGAAAGGCGGTATTGACGGTGGAGCCGGCGATCTCGGTTCGAGACAGTGCCGCACCAAGCGCTTCCAGTGCCGTCTGCCGGTCCTTCGCATGGACGACAAGCTTGGCGATCATTGGATCGTAATAGGGCGAGATCGCATCACCCGCCCGCACGCCGGTCTCGATTCGCACCGTGGCGCCTTCGGAGGTTGCATCCGGGAATTTCAGATGATGCAACGTGCCAGTCGCCGGCAGGAACCCCTTTGGCGCATCCTCGGCATAGATTCGCGCTTCGAAGGCATGACCGGTCAGCGCGATCTCGCTTTGTGTCTTCGGCAGCTTTTCGCCCGATGCGACCCGCAACTGCCACTCGACCAGATCGGTGCCGGTAACCATTTCGGTGACGGGGTGCTCGACCTGCAGGCGGGTGTTCATTTCCATGAACCAGAAGCGGTCGGTTTTCAGCCCCTGCGAGGCATCGACGATGAATTCGATGGTGCCAGCGCCGGAATAATTGATCGCCTTGGCGGCCTTTACGGCCGCATCCGTCATTGCCTTGCGAAAAGCTGGTGTCATGCCGGGGGCGGGCGCCTCCTCGATCACCTTCTGGTGGCGGCGCTGCGCCGAGCAGTCGCGCTCGTAGAGATGCACGACATTGCCGAGACTATCGCCGAACACCTGCACTTCGATGTGGCGCGGCTTGTCGACATATTTTTCGACCAGCACGCGGTCGTCGCCGAAGGCGGCTTTCGCCTCGCGCCGTGCGCTGGACAACGCTTCGGAAAACTCATCGGGATGCTCGACCCGCCGCATACCCTTGCCGCCGCCGCCGGCGCGCGCCTTGATCAGCACGGGATAGCCGATCTCGCGCGCCTTGGAGGCAAGCAGCACGATCTCCTGCGCCTCGCCATGGTAGCCCGGCACGACCGGCACGCCGGCCTTTTCCATTAGCCGCTTGGCGGCATCCTTCAGCCCCATGGCACGGATCGAGGTTGCCGACGGGCCGATGAAGATGAGCCCCGCCGCCGCCACCTGGTCGACGAAATCGGGGTTTTCGGACAGGAAGCCGTAGCCGGGATGAATGGCTTCAGCGCCCGTCGCCAGGGCAGCCGCGATGATCTTGTCACCGCGCAGATAGCTTTCGCCGACAGGCGAGGCGCCGATATGCACGGCCTCGTCGGCCATCTCGACATGCAGGGATTTCGCGTCGGCATCCGAATAGACGGCAACAGTGCGCACGCCCATCGTCCGTGCCGTGCGGATGACACGGCAAGCGATCTCGCCCCGATTGGCGATCAGGATCTTGGTGAACATCGAGCCTCCCGGGACACAGTTTGCTTGAAGCGACGCAGGCGCTCCGTCGCGCCCCCCTCTGTCCTGCCGGACATCTTCCCCACAAGGGGGGAGATTGGCAGCTTCGACTTCGCCGCCTTGCCGTTGACGTAGGCGGAGATTCCAGTCTGTCTATGCTGATGAATTGGTTGGTCCATACAGTTCAGCCTTCTCGAAGAGCAGCAACGGCATGCCGGTATAGTTCAGCTGTTTGCTCGTCGAAGCAGCAGAAAATGACGATTTCCGGCCTGCTTGTCACGTCGAGGAACGCGTTAACAGTGTTGACGGCGATCCGCGTCGCCTCGTCTTTCGGGTAGCGGTAGACACCGGTCGAGATCGCCGGGAAGGCCACTGTGCGGCAGTCATTGGCGGCGGCGAGTTCGAGCGATCTGATATAGCAGGAGGCCAGCAACTCGGCTTCGCCCTTGCCGCCGCCCTGCCAGACGGGGCCGACTGTATGGATGATGTGTCGAGCCGGCAGTTTGTAACCCCTGGTGATCTTCGCGTCGCCGACCTTGCATCCGTTCAGCATCCGGCATTCGAACTCAAGCTCGTGGCCTGCGGCGCGGTGGATGGCGCCATCGACCCCGCCACCGCCAAGAAGCGACGTGTTGGCGGCATTGACGATGGCGTCGACATCCAGTTTCGTGATGTCGCCGGTGTGGATGCGGATCCTGTCCAGCGCCTTGCTCATCTCACATCCTGAACACGCCGAAGCGCGTTTCCTCGATCTCGGCGTTGAGCGCGGCTGACAGGCTGAGTGCCAGCACGTCGCGCGTCTTCGCCGGGTCGATGATGCCGTCGTCCCAGAGGCGAGCGGACGAGTAGAGCGGATGGCCCTCATGCTCGTATTTCATCAGGATCGGCTTCTTGAATTTCGCCTCTTCCTCGGCGGTCCACTCCCCGCCCTTGCGCTCGATGCCCTCGCGCTTGACCATGGCCAGCACCGTCGCCGCCTGTCCGCCGCCCATCACTGAGATACGCGCATTCGGCCACATCCACAGGAAGCGTGGTGAGTAGGCGCGGCCGCACATACCGTAATTGCCGGCGCCGAACGAACCACCGATGATGATCGTCACCTTCGGCACCCTGGCGGTGGCGACGGCCATCACCAGCTTGGCGCCGTCCTTGGCGATGCCGCCCGCTTCGTATTTCCTGCCGACCATGAAGCCGGTGATGTTCTGCAGGAAGATCAGCGGGATCTTGCGCTGGCAACAGAGTTCGATGAAATGCGCGCCCTTCAACGCGCTTTCGGAAAACAGCACGCCGTTATTAGCGATAATGCCGACCGGCATGCCATGGAGGTGGGCAAAGCCGGTGATCAGCGTGGTGCCGTAGTTCTGCTTGAACTCATCGAACTCGGAACCGTCGACGATGCGCGCGATCACCTCGCGCACATCATAGGGCTGGCGCAGGTCGGTCGGCACGATGCCATAGAGTTCATCCGCCGGATGAAGTGGCGGAATCGACTTCTGTAAGTTCAGGCTTACAGTCTTGTTCCGATTCAGATTTTTGACGATGCGCCGGCAGATGGCGAGTGCATGGTCGTCGTCCAGCGCATAGTGGTCGGCAACGCCGGAAAGCCGCGTGTGCACATCGGCGCCGCCGAGATCCTCGGCGCTGACGTCCTCGCCGGTGGCCGCCTTCACCAGCGGTGGGCCGCCGAGGAAGATGGTCGCCTGGTTGCGCACCATGATCGTCTCGTCCGACATCGCCGGCACATAGGCGCCGCCTGCCGTGCAGGAACCCATGACGCAGGCGATCTGCGGGATACCCGCCGCCGACATGTTGGCCTGGTTATAGAAGATACGGCCGAAATGTTCGCGGTCGGGAAACACCTCGTCCTGGTTGGGCAGATTGGCGCCGCCGCTGTCGACCAGATAGATGCAAGGCAAATTGTTCTGCAGCGCGATTTCCTGGGCCCGCAGATGCTTCTTCACCGTCAGCGGATAATAGGTGCCGCCCTTCACCGTGGCGTCGTTGACGACGACCATCACCTCGGTGCCCTCGACGCGGCCGACGCCCGCGATCATGCCGGCCGAAGAAATCTCCTCGCCATACATCGACCATGCCGCGAACTGGCCGATCTCGAGGAACGGCGAGCCGGTGTCGAGCAATTGCGCGAGGCGCTCGCGCGGCAACAGCTTGCCGCGCGAAACGTGGCGCTCACGCGTCTCGTCGGAGCCGCCCCGCTCGACGGTCGCGGCTTTTTCGGCGATGTCGGCGACCAGGGCCCTCATCCGCTCGGCATTGGCTCGGAAGGTCTCGGAGGAGGGGGATATCTGGGTTTGAAGTGCTGCCATATTATACCCCCTCCGCCATGATTTCCCGCCCGACCAGCCAACGGCGGATTTCGCTGGTGCCGGCGCCGATCTCGTAGAGCTTGGCGTCGCGCAACAGGCGGCCGGTTGGATAGTCGTTGATATAGCCATTGCCGCCAAGCAGCTGGATGGCGTCCAGCGCCATCATCGTCGCCTTCTCGGCGGCAAACAGCACGCAGCCGGCGGCATCCTTGCGCGTCGTCTGGCCGCGATCGCAAGCGGCGGCGACGGCATAGACGTAGGCGCGTGCGGCGTTCATCGTCGTGTACATGTCGGCAAGTTTACCCTGCACCAGCTGGAACTCGCCGATCGCCTGGCCGAACTGCTTGCGCTCATGCACATAGGGGATGGCCACGTCGAGGCATGCCGCCATCAAGCCGATCGGGCCGCCGGCAAGCACGGTGCGCTCATAGTCGAGGCCCGACATCAGCACCTCGACACCGCGTCCTTCCTCATGCAGCACGTTGTCGAACGGCACTTCGACATCTGAAAAAACCAGCTCGCCGGTGTTGGAGCCCCGCATGCCGAGCTTATCGAGCTTTTGCGCCACGGAAAATCCGGCCATCGTGTTCTCGACGATGAAAGCGGTGATGCCGTGTGATTTCAGCTCCGGATCGGTCTTGGCGTAGACGACCAGCGTCTGGGCGTCCGGCCCGTTGGTGATCCACATCTTGGTGCCGTTGAGCACGTAGCGATCATTGCGCTTTTCGGCACGCAGCTTGAGCGACACGACATCCGAGCCAGCGCCGGATTCCGACATCGCCAGCGCGCCGACGCGTTCGCCCGAACACAGCGGCGGCAAGAATTTTTCCTTCTGCGCCGTCGTCGCCCAGCGGTTGATCTGATTGACGCAGAGATTGGAATGGGCGCCGTAGGAAAGGCCGACCGAGGCCGAGGCGCGCGAGATTTCTTCGACGGCGATCACATGCGCGAGATAGCCCATGCCGCTGCCGCCGAAATCGGGGTCGGCCGTGATGCCGAGCAGGCCAAGCGCGCCGAGTTCGCCCCACAGATGCGCCGGGAATTCATTCGAACGATCGATATCGGCGGCGATCGGTGCGATCCTGTCCTGGGCGAAGCGCCGAACCATATCGCGCAGCGCCTCGATCTCCTCGTCATGCCCGAAGCTGAGCGTGTTCGTGTACATGTTTTTCCTCCCTGCCGCATGACCCCGAAAATCGACTTCGATTTTGGGAAGGGATCATGCGCGAAATTAAAGTGCTACAGCGTCCTTCGCGCGTCCAAAGGGCCGCGCGGCGCTGTAGGCGTCGATCGTCGCGCCGACGAGCCGCATGGTCATCGACAGATATGTCGCCGTCACTTCAGCGATCGACAGCCGTTCGCCCGGCCGAAACCAGACGATGACGCCGGTCATCATCTGGATCAGCGCCATGGCCGTCAGCCCGGTGTCGTCGATGCTGAAGGCGCCCGCCTCGGCGCCGTCGCGCAGGATGGTGCGTAGCTCCTTTTCATAGGCTGTCCGCATGCGCAGGATCTGCGTCAGCCGTTCGGGCGACAGGCTGCGCAATTCCATGTTCGACACATGCGTGGCGTGCCGACGCTCGACATGAAAGGCGATGTGGTTTTCGACAAAGGCTGACAGCCGCTGCGCGGGATCCGCACCGATAGGGCGGGCTGCTTCCCACGCGCCTGTAAGACCTTCCATGTGTTCGCGCATCAGCGTGAACAGAAGCTCTTCCTTGGTTGGAAAATAGCGGTAGAGCGCGGCAGCCTGGACGCCGACTTCGGCGGCAAGCTGGCGCATCGGCATCGCCTCGTAGCCGAAACGCGCAATCAGATTGACGGCCGCCTCGCGGATGGCTGCCTCGGTCTTTTCACCATCGGATCCAGTCGTGCGTGCCATTGTCGGCCTCGTTTACGAGGTAATAATAAAACGAACGTTCAATTAATTCAAGGGCGCTGAATCAAATCCGCCATCATGCAACAATCCTGAACTCGACAAATGTGTTCCCGGGTGCCAACTCCTCGACGTCGACCCTGGAAACCAAAGCCCCGGACGGCCCTTTCCACAGTCGTTCGATCATTGTCGAGACCGCCTCGTCGAGGCCTGCAATCCGGGTCGTTACGGACCCGTCAGCTTCATTGCGAATCCAGCCAGCAAGACCGAGGCTTGTGGCCTCGTCCCGGGCCCAGATTCTGAATCCGACGCCTTGCACATTGCCGTAGACGCGCGCCCGCACTTCCCTGCCAGGACCAGCCATGACGATCTCCAAGCCTGTCTCCTTGGAATCTGGCGCACAGCGCCGGGAAGGCAACCTGAGAACTGCGCATGACAGCTGTGCTCTCTGGCCTTCGCAATTTAATTGACTCAGTCCACTAATTTTTGAAAAATGCGGCTGCCTATTGGGAGTTGGACGCAAATGTTGGACGAACGAAAAGCTTTGGTGGCCGATATCAGGCGCTTCAATCGCTTCTACACGCGCACCGTCGGTCTTCTCGACGAGACGCTGACACAAAGCGCATTCACGTTGACCGAGGCGCGCGTACTTTTCGAACTCGGCCACCTTAATCGTCCGGCAGCTTCTGAGGCCGCTGGGGAGCGGGGTTTTCTTGCCAAGGCTTTTCATCTGGAGGTGGGCCCAACGGCTTCCGATATTGCCAGACAACTGCGGGTCGATGCGGCGTATCTGACACGAATTCTGCGCAAATTCGCCAGTGGGGGACTGACCGAGACGCGGGCCGATCCGGCCGACAAGCGCCGGCGGATTCTGTCGCTCACGGCAAGAGGCGAGGCAGCCCTTTCGGAGCTCCAGGCTGCGGCGGATCGCGATACTGCACGGCTCATCGAGAATTTGCCTGACCACAGATTGCAGGAACTGGGTGGCGCCTTGCGCAAGGTCGGGGAATTGTTAGGCGATGCCTGTGAGAGCAGCGAGGTGACGCTGCGGCCGCACCGCATCGGCGACGTCGGCTGGGTCGTGCAGCGGCAGGCCCGGCTCTATGCCGAGGAATATGGCTGGAACATCGAATTCGAGGCCATGCTTGCCGAGATTGGCGCCGATTTCATCCGCAATTTCGTGCCCGGCCGCGATTTCTGCTGGATCGCCGAGCGTGGCGAGGAGCCAGTTGGTGCGGTGTTCCTTGTTCATCAGGACGACGAGGTGGCAAAGCTGCGGCTGCTGCATGTCGAGGCGTCTGCGCGCGGCCTGGGTATCGGCAAACGCCTGGTCGCGGAATGCGTGAACCAGGCCCGCGCCTGCGGCTATAGCAAGCTGGTGCTGTGGACCAACGACGTCCTCGTGGCGGCGCGTGCGATTTACGAGCGCGCCGGCTTCAGGCTGGTCTCGCAGCAGCCTCACCACAGTTTCGGCAAGGACCTAACCGGCCAGACCTGGAACTGGATTTGTAAGCGCGCCCTGTGATTGCGCTTTGCCTACTGGCGAATCCTAGTTCCCCCGCGCTGCGGCGAGTGCGCCCGGCAGTTCCTCGGCAAAGATGTCCAACTCGTGATCGAGGCCGACGCTGACCCGGATGCAGCGGTCGAGCCGTGGCACCATCGGTTTGCGGATGAAAACGTCGCGCGACAGCAGGCCTTGCAGCACTTTCAGCGCAAAGGCGCCATCGCCGCCGCAGTCGATGGTGACGAAATTGGTTGCCGAGGCCAGTGGCTTCAATCCGTTCTGCTCGGCGATGCCGGCTATGCGTCGGCGGCCGGCAGCCACCCGCGCCACCACGCTCCTCAGATAGTCCTGATCGGCTAGCGCCTCGACGCCGGCGATCTGCGCCATGCGGCTGACGCCGTAATGGTTGCGGATCTTCTCGAAGTCACGGATCACCTGGGCCTCGGCCACCGCATAGCCGCAGCGTATGCCAGCGAGCCCATAAGCCTTCGAGAAGGTGCGCATGCGGATGACGTTCGGCCGGGAGATATCGATCGGCGGCAACGCCGAGGCCGGCCCGAGTTCGCCATAGGCCTCGTCGAGCACCAGCATGGTGGTTTCCGGCAGCGCCTCGATGAAGCGGATAATCTCGCCCGCGTCCCACCAACTGCCCATCGGATTGTCCGGGTTGGACAGGTAGACCAGCGGCGCTTTGTCCTTGCGCACTCCCGCCAGCAGGCCGTCCAGGCTTTCCCTGTCGTTGTCGTAGGCGACCGTGACCAGCCGCCCGCCGACACCGGCAATATGGAAGTTGAAGGTCGGATAGGCGCCGAGTGAGGTGACCACGGCATCGCCCGGCGCCACATACATGCGTGCCACCAGGCTGAGCAGGCCGTCTATGCCTTCGCCGACAACGACGTTTTCGGCTTTCACGCCGTGATGCGCGGCAACCGCCACTTTCAGGTCGTTATTGTCGGGGTCGCAATACATCCACATGTCGCGGGCGATTCCGGCCATGCGCTCGATAACGCGCGGCGAGGGCCCAAAACTGCTCTCATTGGCACCGATGCGGGCACGAAAAGCGCGGCCGCGCTCGCGCTCCTGCGCTTCGGGTCCGACAAAAGGCACGGTCGACGGAAGCGCGTCGACGAGAGGCGTGAGGGGAGGGCGCTGGCGCATGGCGAAGGCTCACTTGAAAGGGGCCTTCTTGCTAGCCTGCCCGCATGATCGGTGCAAGTTGCCGATCAAGCCGCAATTCAATCAAAAAAACCCGGCGGTTGCCCGCCGGGTTTTCAATTTCGCCGAAGCGAAATTTATTAGAACGAGCGCTGGAAGCGGAGGAGACCGCCGACGCTGCTCTTCTTGGTGGCGCCAGTCCAGTTGGAGAAGTCGGCGTCATCGAACTTGCCTGCATTGAGGTAGTCGACTTCAGCCGTGACGGTGAAGCCAGGAACAACATCATAGGCGATGTTCGCTGCGACGCCGAGGTTCTTCCATTCGTCATACGAGAGCTGAGCGTTGAACGAGGTCTTCTCGTTGAACTTGTAGGTGCCACCGCCCCACACTGCCCAGTTGCCGCCCCACTGCTTGAAGAAGCCGCGACCGCCAGCCGGAACGGCCCAGGTCGGATCCGAGAGATTGTCATCGGAACCATAGCCGCCCATGACCCACAGCTGTATGGCGTCGCTGGCATTCACGTCCAAGCGCACCTTGCCGGCGACTTCTTCGTAGTTGCTGTCATAAGCCACGACACCGGTGATGGCGCCCCAGCCCTGCGTGTACTTCACGCCGCCGACGACATGCGGAACGTAGCTGTCGATCGTGCCAACCTCGCCTTCGCCTTCTTCGAGAGAGACCACGGCCGAGAAGCCGTTGCCTGCATCGAAGTAGTACTGGACGACGTTGGTGTCGAAATCGCCGTAGGGAACGAGCGTATCCTGGATGACGTTGCCGGCGTAGCCGATGAACGTATCGAAAGCCGATTCGTCCTTACCGACGCGCAGGCCACCAAGCTGGATCCAGGCGAAGTTCAACGAAACGCCCTTCATGCCGGCACTGTTGACAGAGCCGCCATTATCCACGCCCTCACCCAGAGCGCCGCTGCCCAGATCTGATTGGTGATTGCCGAAGTTCCAGCGGGTCTCGGTGTAGGTCTTCAAGGTGCCGAGCTCGGTTTCCTGGCCGGTCCAGGTCTTCAGCGTGAAGCGGGCGTTCTTGTACCAGGTGTCGTTGCTTTTACCACCATCCTCGTGATCGGCGCTTGTCGCTCCGTCGAACGAGCCTACGTCGCCACCGCCGATGTCGTAACGGACATAGCCGCCGATGCGCAGGCAGGTCTCGGTGCCGGGGATGTAGAAGTAGCCAGCGCCGTAGACGTCGCAAATCTTGACGTATTCAGCGGGTTCCGGCTCGGCGACGACGACGGCGTCGGCGGCGCGCGCACCGGAAACTGCGATCAGGGCCGCAGCGGAGCCGAGGAGAAGGCTCTTAATGTTCATTTTCTGACCTCCAGTCAAAAGTTAAAAAACGGGTCTGGGTATTCTTTGCTGAAGGACAGCGTTCCCTGCCCCATCCCCACTACCGAAAAAGATGCGCACCGCGCCGCTTCCTCGAAACCGACATTACCCATGAGGCGGCGGCGTTCAACCACGATCGTACCGGCGAAAGGGCTGTTCGGCTGCTATCCCCTGGCGTTGTTGCACAAATGACACGATTTGGCCTCAGTCAGAAAGCTCTCGTTAACCATCCGCTCGTCCGAAGCCCTTGTTTGCGGCCGAATCCGGCGATCAGCTGACGGAATCATGGCCATGTCCCGAGTCGCTAGCCAGGAAACTGCCGCAGAACCGCCGCATCCTTGGAAAGCCGCGCCACGGCGCGTTGCTATTTTTTCAGATAATGGCTTCTTTTTCCGAGATATTGGCTGGGGCTTGTTGATTGTGCCCGCGCTTTTCTTTATCCAGCGGCGCAACGGAGAGGTGGCCGAGTGGTCGAAGGCGCTCCCCTGCTAAGGGAGTAGAGGTCAAAAGCTTCTCGTGGGTTCGAATCCCATCCTCTCCGCCATCCTGCTTCGCGCTGCGCGCTTCGCAGGACAAGCCTCCCCTCCGTATAGCAGGATGCCCTACGAAGCCTCGGCGAAGGAGGGCCTTAAATCCTAGCAAAAACAATGCTTCGCGCTGCTTGGGACACGTCTTCCTTCCGCGAAGCGGGAGGTCTTCCTGTACCCTGGACTCCTTGCAAGACAGGTTTGGCAGTCTGCCTGCCGAGCCAAGGAGGGTGGTTCGTGTGGTATGTATACCTGCTGGAGAGCAAGGCAGTGGGAGGTGAACGCTATATCGGCGTGACTTCCGACCTGAAGCGGCGGATTGCCGAGCATAATGCCGGAAAATCCAGCCATACGTCCAAGTTCCTGCCACGGCGGATCGTCACGTATATCGGCTTCTCGAATCGAGCCAGGGCGACTTCATTCGAGCGTTATCTCAAATCCGGCTCCGGCCACGCTTTCGCCAACAAACATCTGTGGTGATGTCTGCATTGCGCTCTTCGAGGCGACGAAAAATCCAGCCATTCCCAGAGAAAGCCCAGCAATAACAGCCCTTTGCCGCGGAAAAACACGCAGCCGAAGGGCAGTTCTTGTTCGATTCTGACTGGAGGTCAGAAAATGAACATTAAGAGCCTTCTCCTCGGCTCCGCTGCGGCCCTGATCGCAGTTTCCGGTGCGCGCGCCGCCGACGCCGTCGTCGTCGCCGAGCCGGAGCCCGCTGAATACGTCAAGATTTGCGACGTCTACGGCGCTGGCTACTTCTACATCCCCGGCACCGAAACCTGCCTGCGCATCGGCGGCTTTATCCGCTATGACATCAGCGCCGGCGAGCAAGGCAGCTTCGATGGTGCTCGTGCCACCGACGTTGAGGACGGCACCGAAAACGACACCTGGCACAAGAATGCCCGCTTCACGCTGAAGACCTGGACCGGCCAGGAAACCGAGCTCGGCACCTTGAAGACCTTCACCGAGACCCGCTGGAACTTCGGCAATGGCGACGGTCCTGTTGCCAGCAATGCCACTCCTTCTCTGAACTTCGCCTGGATCCAGCTCGGTGGTCTCCGCGTCGGTAAGGACGAATCGGCGTTCAATACGTTCATCGGCTATGCCGGCAACGTCATCCAGGATACGCTCGTTCCCTACGGCGATTTCGACTCCAACGTCGTCCAGTACTACTTCGATGCAGGCAACGGCTTCTCGGCCGTGGTCTCCCTTGAAGAAGGCTCGGGCGCTGGCACGCCTGGTGCCTACGGCAGGGGCTCGATCGACAGCTACGTTCCGCATGTCGTCGGCGGCGTGAAGTACACGCAGGGCTGGGGCGCCATCACCGGTGTCGTGGCTTATGA
>NZ_JAMYMV010000042.1:0-61139 GCF_040318715.1 Mesorhizobium sp. M1050
AGCAAGGCCGATACATCGCCAAGTTCCCTTCGACGGCGTTTCCAGGCATTTCCGAAAATGAATTCGCCAACCTCGCGTTGGCCGCCGCGATCGGCATGGAGGTGCCTGAACGCGAACTTGTCGAGAAGTCCGATTTCGAGGATATTCCCGAAGAATTCAACACACTGTCAGAGGGCAAGGTCCTTCTCGTCAAACGCTTCGATCGCGGCGCTGAGGGCGAGAGGATTCACATCGAGGATTTCGCTCAGGTCTTCGGCGTCTATCCCTCGCATAAATATGAGGGCGCCGCTTATCACGACATAGCCTCGGCCCTTGGCGCGGCCGTCTCGCCTACGGCGGCTCTCGAATTCGTCCGCCGCCTGGCACTGACCGTCATCACCGGCAATGGCGACATGCACCTGAAGAACTGGTCGTTGATCTATCTCAGAAACGGTGACGAGCCGGCGCTTGCACCAATCTACGACGTCCTGTCCACCGTGCCATATATTCCCGCCGACGCCATGGCGCTTTCGCTTGGAGGGGAGCGCTCGTTCAAGGCGCTAGCAGCACCGCGATGGAAGGCATTTGCGAACCGTGCAAGGCTTCCGGAGCCGGCAGTCCTGAAGGCAGTGGTCGAGACCGTCGAACTCGTCAACGAGCACTGGTTGCGTCTACCTGAGCGCGACGTGATCCCGGCAAAGGTGCTCGAGCGGATCGACGAGCATGTGAAGGTGATGACGCCGATACTGAACACCTGCGCCGAGAAGTGAGCCAACCCCATGGCTTGGAGAAGAGGGAGTGACCGCCGGCAGCCCGGCTCGACGGCCAGAGATTCGCGAGTAGAGCATCAATCCTACGTGTGCGGCGGGCGACTTGTGACTGATAAGGTTAGACGAAGATCCGAGGACACTCATCCACGCTTAGCCTTGGCCATGGCGTAACCGACAGCGCCCTCAGACGATTGACCGAACGACACCGCCATCGACCCTCAACCCGGCGCCACTGGTCGCTGACGCCTGCTCTGAGCAGACATAAACGACCATGTTTGCGACTTCTTCGGTCGTCGCAAGGCGATTGATCAGCGTCGTCGGACGCATTGTCTTCAAGAACATCTGCTCCGCCTCATCTTGCGTGATGCCTTGCGACTGCGCCAACTCGTTCATCATATTGGACAGGATTTCGGACCTCGTTGGACCAGGGAGGACCGCGTTGACCGTCACGCCCGTCCCGGCAACCGCTTCCGCGAGCCCCCTGGAGATGGCGAGTTGCGCCGTTTTGGTCATGGCGTAGTCGATCATCTCTTTTGGGACGTTGAGGGCGGACTCGCTGCTGATGAACACGACGCGTCCCCAGCCACGCGCTATCATCTTCGGCACATAGTGGCGCGCGGAGCGGACGCCGCTCATGACGTTGAGTTGGAAGAGGCTCAGCCAGTCGTCGTCAGCAAGCTCGAAGAACGTCTTCGGACGCGCTGTACCCACATTGTTGACCAGGATATCCGCATCCGGCGCCTGCGCGAACAAGGCGTTGGCCCCCTCGGCAGTCTCCAGGTCAGCGGCAACGCCCGTCACATCGCAACCCGGGAAAAGCTCACGAATCTCACGGACCGCCGTGGCGACGCGCTCCTGGCCGCGGCCGTTGATCACAACCGAAGCGCCCGCGCGCACCAGTCCCTCGGCAATTGCGCGACCGATGCCCACCGTGGAGCCCGTTACAATGGCCTTGCGACCTTGGAAGTCGATATTCATGACTTGTCACCTCTAGCTCGTGGTGTGCGAGATATAGACAATGTTCAGATGCCGCATAATTGGCTAAGAATACATAATATTCATTCTTCTGAGGAATGACGTGGACCGCTTTCAGGAATTAAGTGCGTTTATCGCGGTCGTTGAAGCAGGCGGGTTCACAGCTGCCGCCCGGAGAACCGGCGACTCACAACCGGCCGTCAGCAAGGCCGTCGGCGCGCTGGAGAAGCGGCTGGGGGTGTTGCTGTTCAATAGAAGCACGCGAAATGTGAGCCTCACGGACCAAGGGCAACGCTATTATGACCGGACCAAGCTCCTTGTCGGGGAGTTGGATGACGCCGACAGCGAACTGACAAGCAGCACGCTCAACGTTTCCGGCCCAATCAGGATCGCCGTTTCCGCCACCTTTGGTCGCCTTCACATCCTGCCCCTTATCCCCGACCTTCTCTCGCTCAACCCCGGCCTTCAGCTGGATCTCATCCTGTCGGATTCGATGCGAGACATGGTGGAAGACCGGATTGATCTGGCGATCAGGGTGGGGCCAGTCGACGAACCAGACGCGGTCGTCACGCGCGTAGCTCGTACCCCATTGGTGTGCGTTGGATCCCGTCGATACTTCAAGGAACGAGGGGTGCCCGGGACCCCTGCCGAACTCGTGAACCACAACTGCTTGCTTTATAATGGGCTTATAGAGTCCACCAATTGGCCGTTTTGCGGACCAGACGGCGAATTCAGCGTGCCGGTTCGTGGGAATCTTTCATCGAATAGTGTCGAAACGATCCGGTCTGCTGTGCTGGCGGGCATGGGAATCGGTATGTTCGCCAAAGTCTCTCTTGCCGATGACCTGCAGCATCCGGACGTGATTTCGCTTTTCGAAGAATTTCTAGTCGATGTCAGGGATATAAATCTTGTCTGGCCAAAGCGCCGCCTTGTTCCGGCACGCGTGCGCTGGGTGACTGAATTTTTCTCGCAACGGATTCCCGGTCGTATTTAGGTCGGCGCCGGGCGGCGTAACAACCGCGATGGGGTCGTCGTTCTGTGACGTATAAATACAGGGAAACGGCGGGCCGCCTTGGACCAAGAGTTGGAAGGAACAACGATGAAAGGCTGGAAGCTACCCTGGGATGGTGGATGCATGTGCGGTCAGATTCGCTTTCGCATAACCAAGCCGCCTCTGTTGACCATGGCGTGTCATTGCACCGGCTGCCAAAGGCTGACGGCGAGCGCGTACTCTTTGAGTTTTGCAATGCCGAGCGAAGGCTTCACGATCACGCAAGGCGAACTCACGCGTGGTGGTCTTCACGGCATCCACCAGCAGCTCTATTGCCCACACTGCAAGAACTGGGTGTGCACACGCCCGCATGGCCTCGATTGGCTCGTCAACGTCCGTGCGACGATGCTCGACGATCACGGCTGGTATCGGCCGTTTGTCCAGGTTTTCACCGCCGAGAAGCTACCCTGGGCAGTGACGAACGCGGTTCACAGCTTTGAAAGCCAGCCGGATCTCGACGGGTATGCGCCGCTAATCGAGGCGTTCGCCAGGGAGGGCACCCGACCGGGCTGACTGCAACGTGCCCATAGATCGCGTGTCTCTTCGTCCTTATTCCGTGTGCTCGGATCCGGTAAAGCTGGATCGCGCGCTGCTCGAAGAAGTTCGCGCGCGACCAATTCTCGGGCCAAGTCACATGATCGTGCATCGACTACTGCTCCCTCTTGAACAAATCCTGGAAGATGAGCTGGCCCCAAGTGCGGCCGCGTGCGTGTACCAGCGCGCCACCCTCGTTGAGCTTTCCCAGCTTGACGGGTGCGAACCCGAGTTGTTTGGCCAGGGCCGCTACGGGAGCGATCGCGTCCTCGTCGTCGCTCGACAGAAAGACGACCCGGTGCCCGCCCTCGACGATCGGATCGGCAGCCAGGGTGGCCGCAACGAGGTGATTGAAACCTTTCACGAGTTTGGCGCCGGTGAACCCCTTCGCGACGAATGCGGAGGACGGGAGGCCGTCCAGCTCTTCAGGGACAGGAAACGCGTTCATTGCGTCGATGACCGTCTTGCCTTTCCAGTTCGGCAGGGCTTTCGCAACCTCGCGATGCTCCCCGAACGGGACCGCCAAGATGATTGTGTCGGCCTCGAGTGCTTCCTGCAGCGACTTGGCGACGACCGTGGGTCCAATCGCCCGAACCTGCGGCACCAACGCCTCTGGCGGCCGGCGGCTCGCGACGGTCACGTCTATGTTTTTACGGGCAAACGCCTTGGCCAGAGCCTGACCGATATTGCCGAAGCCGATAATTGCGTAGCTCATGTTTATTCTCCTTGGGTTTATCACGCCGTACGGCGCTCCGAACGGTCGAATGGAGCGCCTGGACGGGCGCAGTGCGTCAGAGTTGCGCCAGGCCGCCGTCGACGGCGACTTCGCTGGCGGTCATGAAGCTGCTGTCCGATGACGCGAGAAAGGCGGCCACCGCTCCGATCTCCGCCGGATCGGCCATGCGCTGTAGAGGAGTCATCGAGGCGAAGACCTTCTGGCCCTCCTCGCCTAGCGCTTCCTTAGCGAGTTCGGTTGCCGTCACCCCGGGCGACAGCACGTTTACCCGGATGCCAGTGCCCTTCAGGTCTTCCGCCCAGGTCCGCGCGAGGTTGCGCACTGCCGCCTTGCTCGCGCTGTAGGCGCTGAATGCCGGGGCGCCCGTGGTGCCGGCGCTCGATCCGGTCACGATGATCGAACCGCCCGGGCCCATCAGCGGCAGCGCCTTCTGGACCGTGAAGATCGTACCCTTCACATTGATGTCGAAGGCTTCGTCAATGTGCTCGGCGGTGATCTTGCCGAGCGCAAGCTGGCTTCCCACCCCGGCATTGGCGAAGACGATGTCGAGCGATCCGCGCTCGGCCTTGACCGCCGCGTAGAGCCGGTCCAGGTCGGCCTCATCGGAGACCGAGCCCTTCACCGCCCGGGCATTGGGCCCAAGGTCCGCCACAGCGGCGTCGAGCGCTTCCTGCCGGCGACCGAAGATGAAGACGAAGGCACCCTCTTCGATGAAGCGCTTCGCTGCGGCGAGTCCGATACCGGTAGCGCCGCCCGTGATGACTGCAACCTTACCCTCAAGCTTTCCCATGACTTCTCCTTTCGTGGTGTCGGGAGAGCATCCGCCCCCGAGGACCTCGAAATGGGTCCGCCGGCGTCAGTTGTTGAGTGCGGAAGCGCGCACATCGGTGGTGCGAAAACGATCCGGCTGGACGACTGACGCCAGCCGCGACGATCGGTGTCCGCCGTTCGGAATCGGGGCGCACTCGTCGACACAGGCTATGATGACCGCCCGAACTGCTGTTCGATCTGTTAGACACGGGCTTTGGAAGGCGCACCGCACGGTGCGGAATTACACCATGATCGACTGGGATGACGTTCGCTACTTTCTAGCCATCGCGCGCGCAGGCTCGGTGCGGGCTGCCGGCGAGCGCCTCGGGGTCAATCACTCGACCGTGCTGCGGCGCATTGCCCAACTGGAGGAGCGGCTGGGCGCGCAGATGTTCGAGAAGCTGCCTTCGGGCTACCGCCTGACGGCTGCGGGCGAGGAGGTCCTCGATCTCGCGCACCAGATGGAGGCGTCGTCGCATTTGCTGGAGACGCGCGTCTTCGGTCGCGACCAGAGCGCGCGCGGGCTTTTGCGGGTGACGCTTCCACCTTTCCTCGCCACACACCTGCTCATGCCGGATCTCGCCGACTTCGCGCGTCTGCACCCGGACATCGAGATGGAAATCTCGTCGACCGGCGAGGTGGCAAATCTGACCAACCGAGACGCCGACGTCGCGATCCGCATTGTCGCCAACCGCAAGACCTTGCCGCTCAATCTCCACGGCCTGAAGGGACCGGAGCTGTTCAGCGGCGTCTACATGTCCCGCGATCGACTGGCCGCGTGGCGTGCTGGTGCGCCTGATCCCATCCGGTGGATCGTCATAGACAATCATGGAATTCCGGACTGGGCGCGCGCGGGAGAAGTTCACACCACGGAAGTTCCGTTCAGGAGCCCGGACGCCGAGACGCAGATCGTTGCTGTAAGGCAAGGGATCGGGATGACGAAACTGCCGTGCTTCGTCGGAGATGCCGACCCCCTGCTGGTGAGGGTGCCGGGCACCGACCTGCCCATGCATGGGACGCTCTGGCTTCTCACGCAGGGGGAGACACGCAAGACGAAGCGTGTGCGGCTCTTCACCGAGTTCGTATCCCGCAGGCTCGCCGCCCACGCTCCGCTTCTCTCGGGGCTGTCCGTATCGCGTGACTGACGCCAGGCAGGTCGCCTGCGACGCTTGCCGTAATCCGGTCGGAAGCCGAGCTGCGATCGCTTTATGCGGTGTCGTTCAATCCGCGAATGGCGGGCCGTATCGTGACCGGCGCGAGGGCGGCATGCTGGCGGCAGAGCGATGGGGCGGGACGGCTCGCCGCCCGCCGCGGCGCACACTCATCAGGCCGACGCAGCGATCTCGGCTGCGAAGTCGCGATAGGAGCGCAGCGGGCGACCCAGCATGCCGGTCAGGCGATCAACATCCCCTGCCTCAGGAACCATACCAACCACAAGGAAGCGCTCGGCCATGAGACGCATGTCGAGCGCCATCCAGCTCGGTGCGTAATTTCGGAGGTTTTGCTCGAACGCAGCGGTGTCTTTGCCGCCGTAGTGGATCGTCCGCCCGAGAGCTTCCGACCAGATGGCGGCGACATCGGTGCCGGTCAGCGTGTCGGGACCAACGACATTGATCCGCTCAAGGGGAAGCGGCTCACTTGCCTGCGCACGGCGAACGAGCTCGATGGCTGCGATCTCGCCGAGATCGCGCGCGTCGACCATCGCGATGCCTTTGTCACCGATCGGCATTGGATAGACACCGTGACCGAGCACCACGTCCTTCACCGAATAATCGTTGTTGATGAAGTATGCGGGCCGCAGGATGGTGGCGTTGAAGCCCAACTGCTCCAGCATGCGTTCGACACTGAATTTACCGGCGAAATGCGGCACGTTCACGTAGATGTCGCTGTGAAGCACGGACAGATAGACGATCCGCTCGATCCCGGCCTCACGGGCCAGATTGAGGGCGATCAGCGCCTGGGTAAACTCGTCGGGCACCACGGCGTTGAGCAAGAACAGGGTGGACACGCCCGAGAAGGCCGTGCGCAGCGCATCGACGTCAAGCAGGTCACCTTCGGCGAGGGCAACGGCGGCTGGCAAATTGGCCTTCGAGGGATCGCGGACGAGCGCGCGCACATTGGCGCCGCGCCTGATGAGCTGATCGACGACATTGCGGCCGACGGTTCCGGTCGCACCGGTAACGAGGATAGTCATGTGGTCACTCCTGCTTTTATCAAATCGCTAGCGCTTATTTAGGAGTCCACAAACGCACCGGAAGCTGCCATTTGTAGACACCCCGTCTCACTGGTGGAACACATGGACCTGCTCGCCCTAGCCGACTTCAATCTGGTTGCACGTCATGGTGGATTCGGGCGAGCCGCGCGCGCCACAGGGCGCCCCAAGGCGACGCTCTCGCGGCGCGCCGCAGAACTGGAGAATAGCCTGGGCCTACGCTTGTTCGAGCGCGGAGTGCGTGCCCTGAAGCTCACGCAGGAGGGAAAGGACCTGCATGAGCGAACCAGCCGCTTGCTGACGGAAGTGGAAGAGACTGCCGCAGCGATTGCGTCGGGAGACCGGGAACCGCGTGGAAATTTGCGGATCAGTGCACCATTGCTCTTCTCTCAACTTGCGATGGGTAAGCTGGCGGCAGGCTTCTCGCTCAAATATCCCGACGTTAACCTTGAAGTCACGACCGAGGACCGCGCCGTCGACATGGTCGAAGAAGGGTACGACCTGGCCATTCGCGTCAATCCACGTTCCGATGAAAGCCTGGTGGGACGGGTCTTCATGCGTGATCGGCTTGTGATCGTGGCCAGCCCGCAAGTGGCAAGACCGCCGGACGGAGACGCCGTTCCGGCTGTCGTGCGGAGCTCGGACCAAGGACTGTCGTTGTGGAATATCAAACCGGACACGGGGCCGACGACGATCGCGTTCACCCCGGCGCTCAGCCTGTCGTCGCTCATCATGGTTCGCGATGCGGTCGTCATGGGCGCGGGTGCGGCACGGTTGCCGATATCGCTCGTGAGTCATGATCTGGCCGCCGGCACGCTGGTGCATTGGGGGGACGTAGATGGTCCGGATGCGGCCCTGTGGACACTCTACCCGTCGCGGCGCCTGTTGAATGCCCGCGTTTCCGCCTTCCTCGACCATCTGAGGGAAGCGTTTCCCAAAGGCACTCCCGACGAATTGGCAGCGTTCATTCGGATCTGAAGCCGCCACATTACCTTACTGTCGGCCAACGCCATCACCCATGTCGCATGGTCAGAGTGATCCGATAATGCAAGCGACGACCGCCAGTAGGTGGCTGCTGCAGTCCGATGAACCACAGCAGCCGACGTGTCAGCCCGCCAGCCGCGGATAGTCCGTGTAGCCAGCCGCGCCACCGCCATAGAAGGTGGATGGATCGGGCTCGTTGACGGGCGCGCCCAACCGCAGGCGCTCGACGAAGTCGGGATTGGCCAAAGCCCAACGGCCGATCGAGGTCATGTCCGCCTGGCCCGAGACGATGTCCCGGTCCAGGGCTTCGCGCGTGCGCCCAAGCCGCAGCACCATCAGGATCGTGGGCCAGGCACGGCGGATGTCGGCGAGGAGCTCGTCGCCCCCGCCATACATCAGGTGGAGATAAGCCAGCTTCAGCGGTGCCAGCGCGGCGACCAGTTCGCGATAGAGCGAATGACTCTCCGGACCTTCATCAAGCCCGCCCAATGGCAGGCCTGGCGAAAGGCGGACAGCGGTGCGATCGGCGCCGATCTCATTGGCGACAGCCTGCGCCACTTCGACGGCGAACCGAATGCGGTTAGCGATCGGCCCGCCATAGGCGTCGGTCCGGTGATTGGCGTTCGGCGCAAAGAACTGATGGACGATATAGCCATTGGCGCCGTGTATCTCGACGCCGTCGGCGCCGGCATCGATAGCCAGTCGCGCGGCCCGCCGGAAGTCCTGCACCGTAGCGGCGACTTCCTCAGTCGTCAGCGCGCGCGGCTCGGGGATGGGCTGCATGCCGCTCGCGGTGAACATCTGCTCACCGGGCGCGACCGCCGATGGGGCGACGGGCTGACGGTGATGCGGCGTGTTGTCCGGGTGCGACATGCGGCCGACATGCATGAGCTGCAGGAAGATCTTCGCGCCTTTTGCGTGAACCGCATCGGTGACCTTGCGCCAGCCGGCGACATGTTCGGGCGCATGGATCCCCGGCGTCGCGAAATAGCCCTGGCCATCGGCCGACGGTTGCACACCTTCGGTTATCAGCAGACCCAGCGAGGCACGCTGGGCGTAGTATTCAGCGGCGTGCTCGCCCGGTACGCCGTTGAACTCGGCACGGCTGCGGGTCATCGGCGCCAAGGCCAGGCGGTGGGGCAGGTCCATTTGGCCCACGCGGACCGGATTCCAGATCGTCGTCATGATAAACTCCTTGAAGGTTTGAAAACTTGGTGATCAGCGGGTGAAGTCAGCGACGATCTTGCCGGGTGCGTGGCCGGTTCGATTGCGCTCGATTGCGGAGGCCAGATCATCGAAGCCCACCACGTCGGCGATCGTCGATCGCAGGGCCCCGACGGCGACCTGCTGGGCGATCGCGGTCAGGCGCGCGGTGTCGGGCTTGTTCGATAAGAAGACGCCGCGGCGGTCTGGCGGCGTACGCGATGCGAGGTCCGTAGCGGCGATGCTTACGAGAAGGCCGTCGGGTGACAGGAGTGCCCAGGAGCGGTCCACGACCTCACCGCCGACGAGGTCGACGACGAAATCGATGTCGCGCGCAAGCAGCTCGAAGTTCTGCTGCCGGTAGTCGATCACCTCATCCGCGCCGAGGGCCCGGACATGCGGCAGGCTATTGGTCGAGGCCGTGGCGTAGACGGTCGCTCCGGCCGCCTTGGCGAACTGGACGGCAAAGCCGCCCACGCCGCCGGCCGCGCCATGGATCAGCACCCGCCGTCCGGAGAGGTCGAAATCCGCGGCCTGAATGACATGCCAGGCTGTCATCGCCGCGACCGGAATGGCCGCCGCCTCCACGTCGGACAGTGATGCCGGCGTCAGGACGAGCTTCTCGGCGTTGATGACCAGATGGTCGGCGTAGGCTCCGACGCCACCGAGGGCGGCCATAATCCGATCCCCGGGCTTCACGCCCGTGACGCCGGGGCCGGTCCGAAGCACGACGCCGGCCATTTCGATGCCAAGTGTCGCGGGCAGGGTCAGCTTGAAGCGCTCGCGGAGGTAGCCTTCACGGATTTTCCAGTCGATGCCGTTTACCGCGGCGGCCTTGACCGACACCAAGACCTCGCCCGGACCCGGCTCGGGCGCGGATGCGCTATCGACTGTCAGGGATTCGGGGCCGCCATATGTTTGAAGACGTAAGGCGCGGCCGGGGGCAAGCGGCTCGGATGTGGAAGCCCCGCGCTTGAGATCAGCGGATTGGATCATGTAGGTTCTCCTTCTTGGCAGAAGGTATGCGTTCGAAATCCGAGCCATAAGTCATCGAAATAAGACGGTCTGTCTCGCTGGAGAGACACCCGGATGGCCCTTCCAGCGTCGCCAATTTCGTAATTGTCGCCTTATCCGTCGGTGCTTTTCGGCCAAGCGGAAAAGCGGTCGACCGACGGCGACCTTGTAGCGGCGTGTGATCGGGCTTGAGGAAAGCCTGGGGCTATTCGAACGACGTGACCGCACGCTTGAGCTCACGGATGGCGGCCAGCGCTCTTTGCCGAACAGAAGGCTGGCTCGGCGAACTGCGTGAGATCCAAGTGTAATTCCGCAGCGGCCAAGGTGAGTTGCACGGGGACCGTAGATCAGTGCACCGGTGCTCATCTCTCACTCGGCTATGGGAGGTCTCCTTCTCATAGATCGTGCTGTCGGCGAGCGGGACGATCAAAGGGCGTTCATGCCGCTTGATCTTGCCCGTTCGCATAGGTGTCGAGATTCTGAGGATGGGTGCTGACGGTATTTTTGGCGGCGTTTCCGGTTCGGAGCGGCGGACACCGTCCGGGGTCGCGAGCGAAGCCGTTGACCAGCGCGCCATGGGCACTCAGGTCGCCATCAGTTCGCCCTCAACACGTAGGTGGGGACGCGCCGTAGATCTCACCAGGTTGGGATCATAGAGGCGCGTCGATTTTATCATGAGGCTTTCGTCCGGATCCTGCTGGCTTGGGCGGTCCGAGAAGGCCCCAGCGCCGCAGCGTTCTGAACCAGCGCACGCATATAGCCCAAGGCAAAGGCCTTTCCGGCGTGCCAGGGCGCGTCGCAGGACATCTCCGGCGTGTGGTCGGGAATCATCACGCCGTCATAATTTTCATCGCGCAGGATGCGGACGATCTCGGCCATATCGATATCGCCGTCGTCGACGAAGGTTTCGTGATAGTTCGGAACCTTGCCACGCACATTGCGGAAGTGGATGTAGCCGATGCGTTTGCGTCGTGCGAAGCGCCTGACGTGTCCGTAGATATCGTCGTTGCCAGGCATCTCCTGCAGCGAGCCGAGGCAGAGCTCAAGTCCATTGGACGGCGAATCGAGCATGTCCATCAGCCGGTCGTATTTCTGCGGCCGGTTGACGAGCCGCGCGGTACCACGCAGCGCTTCGGCCGGGGGATCGTCGGGGTGCGCCGCCATCACAATGCCAGCTTCTTCGGCCACCGGTATGATCTCGCGAAGGAAGACGTCGAGCCGCTGCCAAAGCTCGTCGCTGATGACCTTCACCGGCTCGGCATTCGGCCGGCCGGCACGGTAGCGCATGTTCCAGACCACGCCGTCGGGGAGGGGCATATTGGGATCGATGGCAGCGAGATCGAGCCCCACCGACATCGCCTCGCCCCGAGCGAATGGGCCGCGCGACCAGCCCCAGACCCCGGCGATCGAGAAGTTGTAGCCGATACAGGGAATACCGGCACGTCCGGCATCGCGAACAAGGCGCTTCAAGCCTTCGATCTGTTTTGCCCTGTCAGGACCGCCGAGCAGCACGTCCGACCAGAAACGTGGCGAGAAATTCTCGATCGCGGCGATTTCCAGACCGTTGTCGCGCACGGTCTTCACCAGACCGACGAAATCCTCATAATCCCAAAGCTCATCGCTGGAGCAATCGCCCCAACCCTCGGCTTCGCTGCCGGCGGACAGCGAAGGATCGCGGCCGCGAAAATAGTTGGTGAGGTGGGCAACGATGTGGGTGGCGCCTGCCTGGCGGGCAAAGCGGAAATTATCAGGGGTCAGCGACTCCCGGTAAAGGCCAAGGCCGATCTTCATGGTTTTACTTCACGCCGATGCCAGCGGTCAGGCCGCCATCTATTCTGTAGTCCGCGCCGGTGCAGAAGCCGGCCTTCGACGAGCACAGGAAGGCGATCAACTCCGCCACCTCCTCCGGTTCCCCGATGCGGCCAAGCGGATGGGCCGCGCCGAAGCGCCGGTAGGCCTCTTCGACATCGGCATCACTGCCATTGTCGCCGCGTGCGGCCTTCTCGAGTATCGGCGTACGGATCGAGCCTGGGCTGACCGAATTGACCCGGATGCCCGCCGCCGCATAATCGAGCGCCAGCGATCGTGTCAGCGTGTGGATGGCGCCCTTGGTCGTGGCATAGGCGGCGACGTTTTGCTGGCAGGCAAAGCCCTGCACCGAAGCGACGTTGACGATGGCGCCGCCGCCACGCTTGATCATTTCCGGGATGCCGAAATGGGCGGTCAGATAGATTGAACCGACATTGACCGCCATCGCCCGGTTCCAGGTTTCCCAGTCGGTCGTCGTCGCCGTCCCATAGGGATGAACCGCCGCGGAATTGACGATGACATCGATGCCGCCAAACCGCTTGACGCCCGCCGCGACCGCGTCGCGAACCTGGTCGGAAACGGAAACGTCCACCGTCTGCACCAGCGCTTTCGCTCCGGTACTGGCGAGGCTTTCCTGCATGGCGGCATTGGCTGCCGCATCGATGCCGCAGGCGACGATCGCAGCACCTCCCTGCGCCAGACGCTTCGCGGTGGCGAGCGCGATGCCGGTCGTGCCGGTGATCAGCGCGACCTTGTTCTCAAAGTCAGACATGATGCAAATCCTTGGAAGGGTCCGGTAGCGCCGGCGATGTGCGGGCATTTTCGAGGTCGTCGGGGACGAAGCGCAGGCCGGAATCGAGATGCCGGCTCATCAGGTAGCTGTAGGCGATGCGGTCGCGCGCCCGCAAAGCCGCAATGATCTCGCCATGGGCTTGGCGTGTTTCGCTCAGCACCGGCCGGATCGATTTGCCGACGGTCATGATGTGCAGGATGACCGGCGACAGGAACTGATAGGTCTGCACCAGCATGCGGTTGCCGGCGAGCTTCATCAGAGCCAGGTGGAAATCGAAATCGCGCTGCGCGGCTTCCTGGACATCCTTGCTGGCTTCGATCAGGCCGTTGACTTCGTCCAGGGCGTCGAGTTCGGCGGTGCTCGCATTAAGGACGATGTGGTCGCCGATGCCCAATTCGATGATGCGGCGAAACCCCTGTATGTCGTGAAAAGAGGTCCTTGAAATATCCATCTGAGCGGCGAAGAAGTTCTGGATAGCGACATTCTGGCGGTCGGCCAGCACTGCGCCGACACGCGGCTTGGGATCGATCAGTCCGTACGTGCGGATGGTGCGCAGTGCCTCGCGTATCGTGTTGCGGCTGGCGCCGAACAGCTCGCCAAGTTCCCGCTCCGTGGGCAGGACGTCGCCCACGGACATGGCGCGGTTTCGAATGAGGTCGAGGATCTGCCGCACCGTCTGGTCGACGGCCGAACTGCTGACCCCGGCATCGTCCGCCGCTTCTTGATCCAAGGCATTGTTCCTTCTTATTTGTTGGACCAAGGCTAGGCTGAAACGGATAGGAAATCAATCGGCACCCGGCGAAAGGTCGAAAAAGGATCCCGCCATCGGTTAATTCGAGAAGAATTCGGCGTGTTGACAGGTCTGTGGTCCAACAATAATGTCGCCCACCTGACATTGAGGAGGCTTCATGGAACAGTGCTGGCGTTGGTATGGACCGAACGACCCGGTAACACTCGATCATGTCAAGCAGGCGGGTGCGACGGGCGTGGTGACAGCCCTGCATGATATCTACGACGGGCGCGCATGGCCGCTCGATCGCATTCTGGAGCGCAAGCGCATCATCGAGGCGGCAGGGCTGACCTGGTCGGTTGTCGAGAGCATCCCAGTCCACAATTCCTTCAAGATCGGCGCACCGGAACGCGAGCGCTACGCTGGCTTCTATCGCGACAGCATCCGCGCACTTGCCAAGGCCGGCATTGCAACGGTCTGCTACAATTTCATGCCTGTGGTCGACTGGACCCGCACGGATCTGGCCTATCGGCTTCCGACGACGGGTTATGCGTTGCGTTTCGACGCGGTCGATTTCGCGGCCTACGATTTGTTCGTGCTGAAGCGCAGGAACGGCGCGGCAAGCTATACGCCGGCCCGTATCGCCGAGGCGGAAGCGCGGCTGAAGGAATTGGGCGCGGAGAAGATCGACCAGATCGAGCGCAACCTGATCGCTGGCCTGCCGGCGACGGAGCGCAGCTACGACAGGGACAGTTTTCGCGAGGCCCTGGCGGAATACGACGCGATCGGACCGAAGGAGCTGCGCGACAATCTTGCGTGGTTCCTGCGCGAGATCATTCCGGTGGCCGAAGAGGAGGGGGTGCGCATGTGCATCCATCCCGACGACCCGCCCTTCTCGCTCTATGGCCTGCCGCGCATCGTTTCGACCGCCGAGGATGCGCGTTTCATCCTCAACGCCGTCGACAGCCCGGCCAACGGCCTGACGTTCTGCACCGGCTCCTACGGCACGCGCGCCGACAACGACATCGTCGCCATGGTCAAGGAATTCGCCGATCGCATCCATTTCGTCCATCTGCGCAACATCACCATCGAGGATGACGGCTCGTTCTATGAAGCCGAGCATCTCGAGGGCGGCACCGACATGGCGCATGTCATCCTCGCTCTGATGCAGGAGGAGACCCGGCGCCGCAACGAGGGCCGCGCCGACTGGCGCATTCCGATGCGGCCGGACCATGGCCATCTGCTCGCCGACGATATCGGCAAGACCAGGATCAATCCCGGCTATTCGCTGATCGGTCGGCTGAAGGGCCTTGCCGAGTTGCGTGGCATCATGCGCGCCGTGGAGCGCTTCGGTCTGGCTTGAAGCCCGTCAGGAAACAACCCGCAGTTTGCATATGTAAAAGTTACTTGTCTATGTGAAAATAGCTGCTACGAATGCGGGCCGGGCGGACATGCTCGGTTCCAGGGAGGAATTGCCTGAAATGACAAGACTGCGCGGTCTTGCGTGGGATCATCGACGTTGCTGGGGTCCGCTCGACGCCAGCGTGGCGCCGTATTGCGCAGGCAATCCGGGCCTCGAAATCGAATGGGACCGCCGCAGCCTCTATGAATTCGGCGAGGGTACTCTCGGTCCGGTGCTCGGCACTTACGATCTGGTCGTGTTCGACCATCCCTTCATCGGCGACATCGCGAAGGATGAGCTGATGGTGCCGTTCGACGCCTATCTGTCGGCCGAACAAATTCGTTTCTTCGAACACGATTCGGTCGGTGCGTCCTGGCGCTCCTACGCAGGGAACGGACGCCAATGGGCGTTGCCCATCGATGCCGCTTGTCAGGTCGCGTCCTATCGCCCGGATCTCCTGGAGCGTTACGGGCTGGTGCCGCGCACACATGACGAGGTGGTCGAGCTTGGTCGGCGCGCCCGCAAGAACGGCAAGTGGCTCGGCCTGCCGTCGGTCCCGACGGATGCCATGTGCATGCTTCTGACGCTTGTCAGCCCACAGGAGAACGGTGAGCAATTCATTGCCAGGGAGATGGTCGATCAGGCCGTCACTCAATTGCGAGAGCTCGCGGCGCTGTCGCATCCGAACTCATCAAAATGGAACCCGATCCGCTGCTATGACCACATGATCGCGCATGACGACGTGGTCTATGTGCCTTTCGCGTTCGGCTATGTGAACTATGCCTCCAGGACCGACGGGCCGTGTCTGCGCTTTGCCGACGTGTCGACGCCGCACTCCGCCGGAGCCTTGCTCGGCGGTGCCGGTATCGGCGTCAGTGCCCGGTCGAAACACAAGCAGGCCGCGATCGACTACGCGGTGTTCCTGTGCTCGCCCGAGTACCAGCGCGGCAACTATGTGAAGTCGGGCGGACAGCCGGGATCGCTGGCAGCCTGGAAGGATGTCGAGGTCAACCAACTCTGCGGCAATTTCTTCAGCTCGACGCTTGCGACGATCAGCTCGTCCTATCTGCGTCCGACGCATCCTGGCTTCATAGGCTTCTTCCGCGAATCCGCACCGCATGCGGCCGCCGCCATCGCCGGCGACATTTCGGCGGCCGAACTGGCCGACCATGTGAATCGCCTTTACCGCAAAACCAGGCAACCGGAACGGAGCATTGCGTGATGGCCGCCAGCGTTACCGAGACGCTCGACGACAGCGAAAGCGGCCGCAACGGCTATCGTGTGCCCGCGGTAGACAAGGCGCTCGACGTCCTTGAGTTCATGGCGGCCAGCGCCGAAACGCTGACCCAGACCGAGATCGCCGCCGGCCTCGGACGCTCCATTCACGAAATCTACCGCATCCTGCTCCTGCTGGAAAAGCGCGGCTATATCTTTCGCACGCAGTCGGACCGCTTCCGCCTGTCGCTGAAGCTATTCGAACTGGCGCATATGCACCCGCCGGTAAACCGGCTGGTCGAATGCGCGCTGCCGGTGATGCGCGAGCTGACCGCCAATGCCGATCAGAGTTGCCACCTCGTGGTGCGCGAAGGCCAGAACGCGCTGGTGGTGCTGCAGATCGATTCACCGCTGCCGATGCGCTACTCGGTTGCCTTGGGGTCGCATTTCCCGATCCTTGAAACCAGTTCAGGCGCGGTCTTGCTCGCCCATTCGAACCGGGCCGAGCGCGACCGCATTGTCGATCGCATCGTTACCGCCGGCGAAGGACAGGGCACGCGGGCCGAAATCGAGGCACGGCTGAACGAGGTGGCCAGGCTCGGCTACGAGATGCGTGCCTCGTTGGCAGTCGAAGCCTGCACCAACATCTCCATGCCGGTGCGCGATCACACCGGCGCCGTCATCGCCGCACTCACGGTCCCGCTGCTGCCGCAGAAGGCCGCACGGTTCGACCGGCAAACCGTCTTCGAACGCACCCGGGCAGCCGCCGAGAAGATATCGGCGGAGCTCGGCTGGGGGGAATCCAATTCTTCGTTACGTGCCGACCCGGAACGGCGGGACTATCCGTTCAGCGATTAACAAAAGCGATAAACCTGGGAGAAGAAAATGCACTGGTCCAAGTCAATCCTGTTTGCATCCGCGGCCGCGCTGGCCATGAGCGCGGCGGCTGCACATGCCGAGAACATGCCCAAGCGCATCGGGTACGTCACCAATTACGCCACCCATGAATGGTACCAAAACGTCATCAAAGGCATGAAGGCTCACGGGAAGGAACTCGGCATCGAGGTCGAGGTGCAGGACGCCAATCTCGACATATCCAAGCAGGTCGCTGCAGCCGAAGACTTCATAGCCAAGGGCGTCGATGTGCTGATCATCACGCCGGTGAATGAAGAAGGTGTGGTACCGCTGCTGCGCCAGGCCAAAGCCGCCAACATTCCGGTGGTGCTCGAGGGCAATCCGGTCAAGGGCATGACCACGATGGTCGCCATCTGCGACTATGACACCGGCTATTTTTCCGGCGTCGAAGCCGGCAAATATGCCAAGGAAAAGCTCGGCGGCGTTGCCAAGGTGATGAATGTCGGCCTGCCGCTGCTCTCCGCCACGGTGCTGCGCTCGCACGGCTTCATGGACGGGCTGAAGACCGTCATTCCTGACGCGGTCATGGTCCACGACCTTGACGGCGGCGGCAATCCCGACCGCGCTCTCGAAGTGTCTTCGGCGGCACTCGCCAAGAACGCCGACATCAACATCATCTACGGCATCAACGACTCGTCGTCGCTGGGCGGGCTGCAGGCCTGGAAGGCGGCTGGCAAGCCGCAGGATGGCCTGTTGACCGTCGGCACCGGCGGCGAGGGGCTTGCCTTCATCAACGCGATGCAGAACGAGCCGTCGTATCGCATCGAGGCCGCGATGTTCCCGGAAAAAGAAGGCTTTACCGCCATCGATGCAGCGGTGAAACTGTTCAACAACGAGGAAGTGCCGGAGCACATCGTCAGCCCGACCGCGCCGATGAACGGCGAGGACTGGAAGAAGTTCTACGATTATGACGGCACCACCCGCACCATCAAATGGGATGCCGTCAACGCACTGCAGCCGCCGGCAAAGTGCATGAAGACCTCCGCCGACCTGAAGAAATAAAGCCGGCTGACATTGCCCTTCCCGCATTGCGGGAAGGGCGCCTGAACCATAGCGGCCGAATGGATCGAGATGAGCGAGCTTACACACGCCTCCGCGCCGAAGCGCTTTGTCGGTGGCCAGCTGCTGGGCAGCAGCCAGCTTGTGCTGGGTGTCATCCTGGCGGTGCTCTGCATCGCCATCTCGATTGCGGCGCCGCAATTCTATTCGGAGGCCAACATCATCGCCATTCTGCGCCAATGCGCGCTGGTGCTGATCGTAGCCTCGGGCATGACCATGCTCATCATCACCGCCGAGGTCGATCTGTCGGTCGGCGCTTCACTCGCCTTCGTCGGCTGCATCGGCATGGCGGTGCTCAATTCTACACACAGCCTCACGCTTGGCTTGCTGGCGGCGCTTGCCTTTGCCGGCGGGGTCGGCCTGTTCAATGGGCTGGTCGTCACCAGGCTGCGCGTCAACTCGCTGATCGCCACCATCGGCACGATGATGATGCTGCAAGGCGGCGTCTATCTGTTCACGCGCGAGGCGGTGCAGAACCACAATCAGCTCGCGAGCTTCACCGATCTCGGCGCCGGCTACGTCGGCGCGGTGCCGGTCCCCGTCATCCTGGCGGCGCTGATCTTCGTGGTTGCCTATGTGACGCTGCGCTTCACCACGCTCGGCCGCTACCTCTATGCGGTTGGCGCCAATGAAAGGGCGGTGCGCCTGTCCGGCCTTCGGTCCGAGCGCCTCAAGCTGTTTGCCTTCGTCCTCACCGGACTCTGCGTCGGCGTTGCCGGCTTGATCCTATCGTCGCTGATGAATGCCGGCCAGCCGACCGCCGGCCGAGGCTTCGAACTGA
The DNA here is from genome assembly GCF_040318715.1 of Mesorhizobium sp. M1050. Taxonomy (NCBI): domain Bacteria; kingdom Pseudomonadati; phylum Pseudomonadota; class Alphaproteobacteria; order Hyphomicrobiales; family Phyllobacteriaceae; genus Mesorhizobium; species Mesorhizobium sp. M1050. The sequence continues at coordinate 18,973 of NZ_JAMYMV010000042.1, forward strand.
CCGTCATTGCTGCCGTTATCCTCGGCGGCACCAGCCTGCTCGGCGGCCGTGGATCGCTGTTCGGTACCTTGCTCGGCGTGCTGGTGCTGAAGGTGATCGACAACGGCATCATCATTCTCGGTTGGAACCAGGACCTGCAGATGGTGGTGCCGGGCGTCGTCATCATCCTTGCAACTTATCTCGACATCATCCGGAACAAAGCCAATGTCCGTTGATTTCCTTCACCCTGGCGAAGGCGCGGCCATCGACACCAGCGTGCCGGCGCTCGAACTGCGCGGCATCGACAAGCGCTTCCCCGGCGTCGTGGCGCTCGACAATGTCGACTTCAGCCTGGAGCCCGGCAAGATCCATGCCTTGATGGGCGAGAACGGCGCCGGCAAGTCGACGCTGATCAAGATCATGGCTGGTGTCTACGGCAAGGATGCCGGCACCATCCGCATGCGCGGGCGCGAGGTCGACATCAAGTCGCCGCGCGACAGCTTGAAGGAAGGCATCAAGGTCGTGTTTCAGGAGATCGCGCTGATCTCCGAATTCACCGTTGCCGAGAACATCTTCCTGGAAGGCTATCCGACCGGCAGAGCCGGCTCGATCGACTGGAAGAAGATTCGTGCCGATTCAGCTGCGCTATTCCACCGCATCGGCTTCAACGTCGATCCGGCGGCGCGCACGGGATCGCTGCCGGTCAGCCAGCAGCAGATGGTCGAGATCGCGCGCGCGCTCGCCCATGAAGCCCGCGTCGTGGTGATGGACGAACCGACATCGTCGCTGACGCCCAACGAGGTTTCGCTACTGTTCACAGTCATCCGCCGGCTGGCCAGCCTTGGCATCGCGGTGGTCTATGTCAGCCACAAGCTCGACGAGGTGTTCGAGATCGCCGACACGGTGACCGTGCTGCGTGATGGGCGCCACATCTCGACCAGGCCGATCGGCGAGCACACCAACGACACGCTGATCCAGGACATGATCGGCCGGCGCATCGACAATCTGTTTCCCCGCCAGCGTGGCGCGGCGGGCAGCAAGGTCGCGCTGTCGGTGGAGAACCTCAGCACGGCGAAGAAGCTGACCGACGTCTCCTTCGAGGCACGAGCCGGCGAGGTGCTCGGCTTCTTCGGGTTGATGGGCGCGGGCCGCACCGAACTCGCCAAGGCGATCGTAGGCTATGACCCGATCACTGCGGGCACGGTCACCGTCGACGGCAGCCGGCTCGTGCCGCATGACACGCGCACCGGCGTCAAGCTCGGCATTGGTCTGCTCACCGAAGACCGCAAGAGCGAAGGGCTGATGGGCGAACTGCCTGTCTACCAGAATGCCAGCCTGGCTTCGCTCGGTGCTTTCGCCCGCCTGGGGTTCGTCGACAAGGCGAAGGAACACAAGGCGGTGCAGGACTATGTCGACCGTTTCCGCATCAAGACGCCCAGCCTGTTCCAGCAGGTGAAGAACCTGTCGGGCGGCAATCAGCAGAAAGTGCTGATCGCGCGTTGGCTCATGCGGGGCCTGAAAGTGATCGTCGTCGACGAGCCGACGCGCGGCATCGATGTCGGTGCCAAGTCGGAAATCTTCGCGCTGATCGACCGGCTCGCCGGCGAGGGCCTGGCGGTGGTCATGATGACGTCCGAGATGCCGGAGCTGCTCGGACTTGCGGATCGGATCGCGGTGATGTGCGAAGGCCGCCTGACCGTGGTCATGTCGCGCGAGGAAGCCACGCAGGAGAAGATCCTCAATGCGGCGATCGGGTAGATGATGACATCCAGCGATCAGCCCCGCCTCGAAGGGAGCACTCGATGAGCTTTGCAGCCACGGCCTCCGCAAAGGCCCAACCATCCATGTTAGTGCGGCTCGTCGCCCGGCAGGAACTGGCGCTGCTCGCCTGCCTTGTCCTGGTGTTGGCGTTCTTTTCCGTCACGGTCGAGAATTTCTTCTCCGTGCGCAATTTGACCAACGTGCTTGGCCAGGCGTCGCTGCCGCTGATCGCCGGGATTGGCTGCGCCATCGTGTTCATTTCCGGCGAGGTCGACATCTCGATCGGCTCTCTGCTCGCGACCATTGCGTTGCCGCTGATCATCATCATGAACGACACCAATTCGCTGTGGCTCGGCATCAGTGGCGCGCTGCTGTTCGGGCTGATCATCGGCGTGGTGAACGGCTATCTCACCGCCTATGCCGGCATCAACTCGCTGATCGTGACGCTGGGCACGATGTTCATCATGCGTGGCGGCGTTTATCTCTATACCGGCCAGCGCGCCATCCCGGACGATGCCAGCCTCGACAGCTTCATCGCTCTGTCGGATGGCCGCCTGTTCAACACCATCCCCTATTCGGCTGTCATCGCGATCGTCCTGCTCGCGGCCTTCGCCTACATGATGCAGCATCGGCCGTTCGGGCGGCAGATCTATGCCGTCGGTGGGAATCAGGAAGTGGCGCGGCTGGCTGGCTATGATGTGCGGCGCGTCAAGTTCATCTGCTTCATCATCAGCTCACTGCTGGCGACAATTGCGGGCATTATTCTCGCCGCGCGCGTCGGCTCGGCGCAGCATACGGCGGGGCTCAATTTCGAATTCCAGGTCGTTGCCGCGACGGTGCTCGGTGGGGTCAGCCTTGCCGGCGGCATTGGCAGCCTGACAGGCATGGCGCTGGGCGTGCTGATCCTGCAGTTCCTGTCCAACGGCCTGCGCGGCCTCGGCCTGCCGACCGAATGGCAACTGGTCATCACCGGCATGATCATCATCGCCGCGGTCGCCTTCGACGAAGCGAAACGCCGGCGCGCGAATGGAGGCTGACATGGCTCGTCTGGAAGGGAAAACCGCTATCATAACCGGTGCTGCCGACGGCATCGGCCACGCGATCGCTGAAGCGATGGCGCGCGAAGGCGCGCATGTTTTCCTCGGCGACATAGCCGACGGCGCCGGCGAGGAATTCGCGGCCGCACTTCGCGCCGCCGGCCGTCACGCCGATTACGTGCATTGCGACGTCTCTCAAGAGGCCGACATCGCCGGCCTCATCGACAGCGCCGTCAAGAAGACCGGGCACCTCGACATCCTGGTCAACAATGCCGCCATCGCCATTGGCGGCATGCCGGTGCACGAGATGACCGACGAGCAATGGCACCGGCTGATCGCGGTCAACCTGACCAGCGTGTTTCGCGGCTGCAAATACGCATTGCCGCACATGATCGCGCAGAAGTCCGGCTCGATCATCAACATGGCCTCGGCGCAAGGTCATATCGGGCTGGACGGTTGGACCGCCTATGCCGGCGCCAAGGGCGCGGTGATGGCGATGACGCGCCAGATGGCGGTCGAGTTCGGCCCGGTGAACATCCGCGTCAATTCGATCTCGCCTGGCACCATCAACACGCCGATGAACGACAGGCTGATCAAGGAGATCGGCGGCAACTTGGCCAAGGCCTGGGTCAAGATGCATCCGCTCGGCCGCATAGGCGAACCCTCCGAAGTGGCCGAGGCCGCCGTCTATCTCGCCTCCGATGCCGCTGGCTTCACCACCGGCACCGATTTGCGTGTGGACGGCGGGCTGACCGCCGCACCGCGCTATGTTCCCGAACTGCTTTGAAAACACGAAACGAGATTTGAAATGAACAAGGCCCTCGAAGGCGTCCGCATCCTCGATTTCAGCCATTTGCTGCAGGGCCCGTTCGCCACACAGCTGCTCGGCGACATGGGCGCCGATGTCATCAAGATCGAGCGTGCCGGCGCTGGCGACATGTTCCGTGGCATGACCTTCTTCGCCAAATGGGTGGGCGGCTCCGAGAGCCCGAATTTCCTCGCCTGGAACCGCAACAAGCGCTCGATTGCCCTCAACCTGAAGAGCCGCAAGGTGCACACGATCATCATGGAGATGGCCGAGAGCGCCGACGTAGTGGTGCAGAATTTCCGCCCCGGCGTGCTGGCCAAACTCGGCTATGGTTACGAGGACTTCAAGGCCGTCAATCCGCGCATCATCTATTGTTCGGGTTCCGGCTATGGCGAGGAAGGCCCCTATGTCGAGCGCCCCGGCCAGGACATGCTGATCCAGGGGCTAGCCGGGTTGATTGCCAACACCGGCCGCGGCGACCAGGCGCCGGTCCCGGCCGGCGCCGGGCTCGCCGACCAGATCGGCGCCATGAACATGGTCTACGGCATCCTGTCGGCGCTTTACTATCGCGAGAAGACCGGCAAGGGCCAGAAGATCGAGGTCAATCTGCTGGCCGGTCTGCTGGCGCATCTCAATCAGGAATATGTAGCCGTGCTCAACCTCGGCGAGGATTTCGTGCGGCCCAATTCCGGCATCGGCCATCCCGGCATGCAGGCGCCGTTCGGCATCTACGAGGCGAAGGACGGCGGCTACATTTCGATCGCCATGAGCCCGTTCAAGACGCTTTACGAGGTGCTGGAGGCGCCGCAGCTTGCCGTCTACGACGATCTGAAAACCTTGTTCGACAAGCGCGACGAGGTGTTCGAGAATGTCAATGCGGAGACGAAGAAATTCGCCACGCAGGATCTGCTGGCACGGCTGCTGGCAGCCGACATCTGGTGCGCCGAGGTGAAGGACATCCGCCGCGCGGCCGAAGACCCGCAGGTCAAGCATATGGGCATGATCACCAGCTATGATCATCCGCGCGGCGGCAAGGTGCGGGTGGTGGCGCCCGCGGTCAAGATGAGCGAGACGCCCGCGACCATCGAGCGGCCGGCGCCGCTGGTCGGCCAGCATGGCCGCGAGATCCTGGCCGAGTTCGGCCTCTCCAAGGAGGAAATCGCAGCACTGGAGGCGTCAGGCGACATGACTGTGGACGCGGCCTGACAATGCGCTTCTATCGGACACTCACGGTCGAAATCTCTGGCCGCGTCGCGGTCGTCACCTTCCGCCGCGCCGACCAGCTCAACGCCATGAACCGGATGATGCAAGGTGAGATCACCGACGCCTTCGAGGCGCTGTCCAACGATGCGGGCGTGGGAGCGATCGTGGTGACCGGCGAAGGTCGCGGCTTCATGGCCGGCGCCGACATCAAGGAATACGCCGCGCAGACCGCCGCCGAGTTCGACACGTTCCAGACTGCCGGCATGCGCATGTACGCGGCGATCGAGAACAACCGCAAACCGGTGATCGCGGCGGTCAACGGCTTTGCCCTGGGCGGCGGCATGGAGTTGGTGCTGTGCTGCGATATCGTGATCGCCAACCAGTTCGCGAAACTCGGCCTGCCGGAGATCAAGCTCGGGCTGGTCCCCGGCGGTGGCGGTACGCAACGCAGCGTCGCCAAGCTCGGCCGCAACCGTGCCAATTTGCTGCTGATGACCGGCGCCATCTTACCGGCCTCTGAATTCGCCAGTTCCGGCCTTGTCAACGAGATCGTCGACGCCGACAGGCTGATGGCGCGCGCGCTGGAATTGGCTGAGATAATTGCCGCCGAGCCAGCCGCCGCGATCGAAGGGTTGAAGGCACTGACGTTGCATGCCGTTTCGGGCGACCTGGCCGATGGCCTCGCCATGGAACGCGACATATTGGGCGACCTCTATCGCAGCGAGATCGGCCAGCAGCGGGTCAAAGAATTCGCCGACAGGAGCACGACAAAGAAGGCTGGGCCGTGAAGACCGGCGCGCTGACCGTCCAGCGGCTTGGCGCGATGCTTGCGCTGGCTGACAACCCCATCGCCCAATCCGGCGTTGCGACGGCGCTGGAATTCTCAACCGAAAAGCCGTTCGTGACCCGCTACCGCATCGAGGCGTCCGCGCTGTGAATGATCGTGCCGCAATGTCCCTGGTCAAGTCGAACCGGCCGCGCTTCACTGATGTCGAAGGGCTGGCCGCGATGGTCGGCCAAGGCGACTCGCTTGGCGTCGGCGGTCACCATTTCGCTCGGCTGCCGATCGCATTGCTGCACGCGATTGCCCAGCTGGGCGTCAAGGATTTGCACTACGTTTGCTGGGCGGGCGGGTTGCCGCTCGAGCTGCTGCTCGAAGCGGATGCGGTGGCGGAAATCGACCTTTGCTTCTCCAGTCTCGATATTTTCGGCCTGCCGCCGAGGTTCCGTGCCGCCGCCGAAAGCGGAGCGATACCGGTTCGCGATTGGACGGCACTGGCCATGATCCAGGCGCTGCGGGCTGCGCAGCAGAATCTGCCGTCCATGCCGTTCCAGCTTCCGGAGGGATCGGACATGCTGTCGCGTTTGCCGGGCGCGAGAGCCGTGCCCGATCCGATCGCCGGAACGGACATGGGATTCATCCCGCCGCTGAGGCTCGATACGTTCGTCGTCCACGCACAGCGGGCGGATGAAAATGGCAATGTTCAGGTCATCGGCCCGCGCGCACTGGACTTCGCAATGGCGGGCGCGGCGCGCAAGGTGCTGGTCACTGTCGAGGAGATCGTCCCGGTTGGGGCGCTGCGGCAGGGCGGACGCCAGAGCGTGCTGACCCGCAACCAGGTTTCGGCCATAGCGCTTATGCCGGGCGGTGCCTACCCGGCCTCGTGCCTGCCATTCTATGTCACCGATTATCAGGCGCTGTCGCAAGCATTGGCGGCCAGGGAAACGCCCTTGGCGGACAGTCTGCGGCTGCCCTCCGATGGCGTGCCGAAGCCGCTGCAAAAGGCTACGAAGGTTCGCGCCAAAACGGCTCTCGCAATGCCGGCGCTCGCATATGGTGAGGAGAAAGCATCCATCGACGAGATCATTGCCGCCCGCATCGCCGCCGAACTCGACAATGAGAGTTTTGCCAGCGCCGGCGCTGTCTCGCCGCTGGCCAACGTCGCCTACCGGTTGGCCAAGGCGACGCATGCGCCCGACATGATCATCGCGACGATGAGCTGCGGCCATCTCGACATAGCGCCGAGCCCGATGATCCTGTCGCTGATCGAAAGCCTTGATTGCGAGACGGCGGTGACGCATGCCGGCGGCGACGACACTTACTCGACTTACTATCAGGCGGGTGCCGTGACGCATGAGATCGTTGGCGCGGCGCAAGTCGACCGACGCGGCCGCGTCAACACGATCGCGCTGCGCAAACCGAGCGGCGGCCTGATACGGTTGCCAGGGCAAGGCGGCATGGCCGATGTCGCCAACATGCACCGCGACTATTTGCTCTACATCCCCCGGCATTCGGTGCAGTCGCTGGTGGATGAGGTGGAGATCGTCAGTTCCGCCCGCGGGCTGCTGACACCGGCGGAGCGAAAGTCGATGGGCTATCGCACCGGCCAGGCGCTGGTGTTCACCGATCTCTGCGTCTTCCGGCTCGATCAGATATCCCGCGAATTGATCGTCTTTGAGACCATGCCAGGTGTCACGCGCCAGCAGGTCCGTGACGCCACCGGGTTTGCGGTGACCTTCGACGCCGATTGCCGGGAGGTCCCGCTTCCTTCCAGCGATGCGCTCGCTGTTCTGCGCAATCGCATCGACCCGCTCGGCTTGCGCCGCCTTGAATTTGTCAGCGCCAAGGAGCGCGGTGCGCTGATCGCCGAGATACTCGCCGCCGACCGCGCAATGGTCGAGCTCTGCATCGCCGCACAGAGATCGCACGTCGCAATCTGAGGAGCGCTCCATGGCAAAACCATTGCTCGACATGTCCGCCGCGCGCGTTTTCTTCGACGGCATCTTCACCAGCCCGCGCGTCGCGCACCCGGAGGGCGTGGCAGTCCACCGTGACGGGTCGATCTGGTGCGGCACCGAAACCGGCGACCTCCTGCGGCTGGCCGCCGATGGCGGCTCGGTTGAGCGCATGGGCGGCACGGACGGTTTTCTGCTCGGCATAGCCTTCGACAGCATGGGGAACTGCTTCGCCTGTGACCTGAAGCACGCGGCAATCTTTCGTTGGGATGCCGCGACAGCGCGCATGGAGCGCTTCGCGTCGTCCGGCATCCGCGTGCCGAATTATCCCATCGTCGACGAGGCGAGGGGCTGGCTCTACGTGTCGGACAGCGTCGGCGAGGACAATCGTTCCGGCATCTTCCGCTACGATCTCGAAACGGGCGAAGGCCGTCTGTGGTGCCAGGAGGCGATCTCCTTCGCCAATGGCATGGCCATGGCGCCGGAGCGGAGCGGGATTTATGTGGTGGAAAGCAATGCCTCGTGTGTCAGCCATGTGCCGATCCTTGCCGACGGTGCGGCTGGGCCGAAACAGGTCGTCATCGAGGGCGTGCATAACGTCCCGGATGGCCTAGCCTTCGCTCCGGACGGATCGCTGTTCATCTCGTGTTACGAGCCCAGCCGGATCTATTGCTGGTGCAACGATCGGGGGCTCGAAGTGCTGATCGAGGATCCTGCGGCAACCACGCTGGCGCATCCCACCAATATCGCCTTCAAGGGTAACAAACTCTACACCTCCAATCTCGGCCGCTGGCACATTACCGAGATCGATTTGACCTTGGGCGGTCGATAAGCCGACGCGCGGCATCAAATACTCATGATAACTGGTGCAAATTCGATCGGACTTTGGGTGGGTTGTCGCCACTACCGCGCAGTCTCCGAGGGCTGCACGGAACGACAGCAGGATTTCTGATTTTCTGACCGCGCCCTGGTCTCGGCTTCAGCTCCTCTTCTGCTTCACGGGACAAGGCGTGGATTTTCGGGCGCTGTGCCCAGTTCCGACCGAGCCAGGCGCCTCGGTCTCCTCCATTCGCCGCGTGCTTTTTCGGAAAGCACCAGTCCATGGCCGGGTCGATCGGGCGCATAGACGTAGCCGTCTCGGATTTCGATGGGCTGTTCCACCAGATGATCGAAATTCTGGAACGAATATTCCAGCCATTCGACCTCGGGAAGCGCGACCGCCATATGCACGCCAACCTCCAGGAAGGTGTTGCCGATGCTGACCGGGATTCCAAGTTCCGCGGCTAGCCACCCGATGCGCATGACGTCAGTCACCTGGCCGTGGACATTCAGCATGTCGGCTGCGTGGGCTTCCAGAAGAAGCCGCTTGCCTTGAAGATCCAGATATTCGCCGCTGTTGACCTGGGTCCATGTCACGGCATGCCTGAGCGTTCTCAATCCTTCGTGGTCGTGACGCAGGATTGGATCCTCGACCCAGAGAAGATCGTGACCGGCATCGCGGATCGCGACCAATTTCACGAGCGCTTCCTTCGATGTCCACGCCTCGTTCGGATCGATCATGACTTTTGAGCCTGCCGGAACGCAGGTCTTCAACAGCTCCAGGCGCCGCAGATCGCGGTCGAAATCCGGGTGGCCGACTTTGATCTTGAAAGCGGAGTAGCCAAGCGATGCCGCGTGAGAGAACAGTGAGACGAAGGCCTCATCGTCGAGGTGAAAATCAAGGCCGCTGGCGTAGGCTTTCACGCGGTTGCGGCGACTGCCAAGCAAGACATGAAGAGGCAGGCCGGCTTCTTTCGCCGCAAGATCCCAAAGCGCCACCTGAACCGCCTCGTGAAAGGGCAGCGAATAGGTCCGCTGGTTGCCGCCGCGCGGGCGGTTCACACGGTGAACCAGCGCGATCGCCTTGTGCCCCTTGAGTGTCGGCCAAACCTCGTGTTCGAAAACAGTCTCGATCTCCGTCTGATCGGGCAGAGGATTGAAGAGCGCCTGGATGAACCCCAGCCCCACCTCACCGCTTTCCGAGACGAGTTCCAACGTGGCGACGTTGACATCGTCCACCCGAACTTGACTGTCTCCGATTACACGGTCGCGGGCGAACTGAAATCGGGTTATACGAAAATGCGAAAGGCTCATCACAAGGGCTTTCTGATCGTTTACAATGATAAACTGATCTATCAGATTGCATCTTAGTATCGGACCAATGGGGGTGCCGCAAGTGGTGGGCAAAGCAAAAACCGTCTCTACCGCCCTGGGGGCAGCCGTCCGTATGAGCGATATTGCCTATCAGCGTGTTCTGGAGGGCCTGTTCGACAGGCGCGTTCCTGCCGGGGCCTTCGTCTCGCAAAACGAGTTGTCCGCGATCGTCGACGTGCCTGTTGCCCCGCTTCGGGACGCTCTGCGCGTTCTGGAGGCGGAAGGGATTCTGATCATCCACCCGCGCTCCGGCATCCAGTTCATCAGGCCCGGCATGGAGCTTACGCGTGCGACCTACCAATTTCGCGCCATCATTGAGCGCTCGGCGATCCGCGTCTTTGCCGAACAAGGCGACGAAACCGTCATGAATGCCTTGGAAATCCGGCATTCCCGTCTGCTTAGAAGCGTGGAGCGGGATGGCCTCGGAAAGGAACAACTGGAGGCGATGGACGCGCTGGAGGGAGAGTTTCACGGCGCAATCATTGCGTCATTGCACAATCCTCTGATCGACAGCACCTACCGGCGCATGCACAATTATCTGCGCCTGCTGCGGCTCGACCGGAAGATCACCGCGCCTATCATTGTCCGGACGATCAAGGAGCACCTCGACATCCTCGAGGCTTGCAGCACCAGGAATGCGGACGCTGCCGAAGCAAAGCTGCAGTCACATTTCCAGGCTGCGATGCAACGGAACCTGGGTCTCGTCTGACAGCCCGGTAGCGATCAGTCGTTTTCCCAGTTTGCGCGCCGGCGCGGTTGCACGGCGTGGGAAAGGATGCTACCCAAAAACTGCAACTGATCGATCAGATTGCTGATCTGATATCTGGGAGGAGGTCGCATGCAGTTGAACAAGAGGCAGTTTCTTATGGGTTCGGCGGCTCTTGCGATGGCAGGGCGCGTCGGCGGTGCCCGTGCCGCGAATGCCATCAGTTACTGGCACCATTTCACCAGTCAGTCGGAAATGACCAGCCTGATGAAGATCATCGGATCGTTCCAGGCGGCGAATGCGGATGTGGCGGTGACCCAGGAGAACATCCCGAACTCCGAATACATGGCGAAGGTCTCTTCGGCCGTGCTGACCGGCGGGCGTCCGGATACCGCCATGGTGATCGCCGAGCGCTTCGCCGATCTTACCGCGATGGAGGGGTTGATTGACCTTACCGAGCGGGTGAACGGGTGGCAGGGCAAGGCCAATTTTCCCGACAATCGCTGGACCGGGCTTTCCAGCAACGGCGCCATCTACGCGGTTCCCGCCTTTGCCTTCGTCGATTGGATGTACTACCGCGCCGACTATTTCGAGGAAGCCGGATTGGCCGGGCCACCCACGAATTTCGACGAATTCCTGGGTGCCTGCCGCAAGCTCACCGATCCATCGAAGGGCAGGTATGCATTCGGGATGCGCGCCGGCGCCGGCGGTTTCAAATACGTCATCGATGTCATGGAGGCGTTTGGCTCGCCGATCGTCAAGGATGGACAGCCAGCCATCGACAGGGCGGCGGCGGTCGAGGCGATAACGTTTTATTCCGATCTCTTCCTGAAGGAAAAGGTTGTGCCGCCGAGCGCGCCCAACGACAGCTACCGCCAGATCATGGAGGGCTTCCGCACCGGGCAGACCGCGATGGTATGGCACCATACCGGTTCGCTGAACGAAATCTCGGCTGCGATGAAGCAGGGCAAGCAGTTCTCGACCGCACCGATGCCGGCCGGTCCTAAGGCGCATGTCGCCCGCGTCGCCTACGCCGGCAACGGTATCATGAAGGAAGACAATATCGAGGCCGCCTGGCAGTGGGTGAGTTTCTGGGGCCAGACCGATGCTGCGCTGACCTTGCTCGAGGGCACGGGCTATTTCCCGGCCTCCGCCGCTGCCCTGCAGGATCAGCGGATCACCGGTAATCCAATCTATAACGCGGCTGTCGAGACGCTGAAGTTTGGACGCCTGCCGAACAATTTCGTTGGCGCGGCGGGTTGGTCCGAGAATGTCGTCAATCCCGCTTTCCAATCGGTGCTCACGGGTCAATCGACGCCGGAACAGGCTGTGGACCGGATGATCCAAGGCCTCGAAGCGGCCCTTCGCTGATATCCCGGCACGGCTGCTCCGACGTGTAGCCGTGCTTTGAACGCAACGGGACGGTGCTTTCGCTCCGGAGATACATGACGTCAAGCTCAAGCAGATATCTGCCTTTGCGGGCCCTCGGCGAACTGTCCGAGACCCGATATTGGATGTACTTACTGCTCCTCCCCAGCCTCGTCATGATCCTTCTGGTGATCGCCTATCCGACGCTTTACGGCATGGCCATCAGTTTTCGCGACATGCGTCTGACGCGTCCCGGGCTGGATGGCTGGGTCGGCTTCAAACACTATGCGGGAATGTGGTCCGACCCGGTCTTCTGGATCGCACTGAAGAATACAGTTGTGTGGGTCACTGCCGCCATCGTGCTGGAACTGGCGCTTGGCCTTCTCGCCGCGACAGCCCTCAACAGGGATTTGCCGGGCACGAAGATCTTCGCCGTGCTTATCCTGCTTCCCTATTTCCTCCCCAACGTCGTTGCGGGCCATATGTGGGCCTTGCTGCTCGATCCGCGGCTTGGCGTCATCAACGACCTTCTTGTCCGCGTGGGCGTGCTGGAGACCTACAAGGCCTGGTTCGCGGATCCCAATACCGCCCTGGCGGCGACCGTCCTCGTCGAGGCCTGGCATGGTTTTCCATTCTTCGCCTTGCTGCTGCTAGCGGGCCTGAAGAGTATTCCCGAAGATCTCTATAGGGCAGCGGCAGTGGACGGCGCCGGCGTCCCGGCGCAGCTCAGGCTGATCACCTTGCCCATGCTGAAGACCGTCATCGCGGCCGCAGTCATCCTGCGCGTCATTGGTCTGGTCAATTCGCCCGATCTGCTCCTCATTCTCACCGGTGGCGGACCGGGAGATGCCACGCAGGTCCTGTCGCTATATGCCTTCCAGACCGCCTACAAGGAATTCAATTTCGGCTACGCGTCGGCGCTGTCGGTGGTGATGTTTGTGATCCTGATGATCTTCGCGGCGGCATACATCCGCCTGTCCAGGATTACCAAGGGAGAGGGCGATGATTGAAAGCAAGCGCCGCCGGCGCACAGTTGCGAACATCGCTACCTACTTCGTCCTCGCGGGCCTGTCGATGTTCTGCATCGGTCCGATGATCTGGATGTTGCTGACATCGCTCAAATATGAGGCCGACATTGTCACCCAGACGATGCAGTACATACCGAGGCGCGTTACCTTCGACAATTATGTGGCCATCTGGACGCAGTCCGGTTTCCCGCGCCTGATAGGCAATAGCATCACCGTCACTTTCCTCACGGTGACGATCTGCGTCGCCACGGGTACGCTTGCGGCCTATGCATTTTCCCGCTTCGCGTTTCGGGGCCGAACTCAGCTCATGCTCGGCTATCTTGTCGTTCGCATGTTTCCTGCAGTCATGATGATCATTCCCCTCTATGTCGTCATGCGCGGCGTTGGTCTCGTGGACAGCCGTTTCGGCCTTGCGCTTGCCTATACGAGTTTCCTGCTGCCGCTGTTCGTGTGGATGCTCAAAGGTTTCTTCGATTCCGCGCCCAGGGAACTCGAGAGCGCGGCACGCATCGATGGTTCGACCAGGCTTGGTGCCATGGTCCGCATCGTCATGCCGCTCGCGCGCAACGGCCTGGTCGCAAGTTCGGTGTTCATTGCCATCGCCGCGTGGAACGAGTTCCTGTTCGCCCTGATGCTGACGACGGGGCAGGGATCCCGTACCTGGCCCGTGGGCCTGCAGCTGATGGTCGGCGAGTTCCAGCTTCCATGGGGCGTCCTGGCGGCGGGCGGCATTCTCAGCATCCTGCCTGTCGTCGTTCTCTTCGCCATTGTCCAGCGAACCATGGTTCAGGGGCTCACTGCGGGCGCCATCAAGGGTTAGGAGTATTCGCATGGCGACGCTTTCCATCAGGGACGTGCGCAAGTCTTATGGCTCCGTGCAGGTCCTTCACGGGGTCGACATCGAGCTTGAGGACGGAGGCTTTCTGGTTCTGCTCGGGCCGTCCGGATGTGGCAAGTCGACTTTGCTCAACATGATTGCCGGCCTCGACGACACCTCCGGCGGCGACATCCTGATCGGCGGCCGCTCCGTCGTCGACCTTGCTCCCAAGGACCGCAATATCGCGATGGTGTTCCAGTCCTATGCGCTCTACCCGACAATGTCGGTAGCGAGAAATATCGGCTTCGGACTGGAAATGCGGGGCGTGGACGCAGACCAGCGTAAACGTGCAGTCGACGACGCGGCACGACTGCTGCAGATTTCGCACCTGCTCGACCGGCGCCCCGCCAACCTTTCGGGAGGACAGCGGCAGCGCGTTGCAATGGGGCGGGCGATCGTGCGCGACCCCGAGCTGTTCCTGTTCGACGAGCCGCTGTCCAATCTCGACGCCAAGCTTCGTGTGGAAATGCGCACAGAGATCAAGCGCCTGCACGAGCGTCTCGGCACGAGCATCGTCTATGTGACGCACGATCAGATCGAGGCAATGACGTTGGGCACCAAGGTGGCGGTGATGAAGGGAGGCCACATCCAGCAACTGGCCGATCCTCGCACCATCTATGAACGGCCCGCCAACATCTTCGTCGCAAGGTTCATCGGATCGCCGGCAATGAATTTCCTTCCTGGACGACTGGCCTCGAGCCCGAGCGGCGTACGTTTCGCAGCGAACGGCGTGTCGGTCGCAATGCCGGCCGGCAAGCGACAGGTCGATTTCGACCGCCCGGTGATCCTGGGCGTAAGGCCTGAAGAACTAAAGGCGGTTGCGCGCGATGAAGCTTCGGTCACAGGGGTCATCGATGTGGTGGAACCTACCGGGCCTGAAACCATGGTGACGGTGCAGGTTGGCGAGCAGTCGATCATCGCACGCTTGCCACCGAGGTTTGCAGGCCGGCGAAAAGAGCCAATATTCCTTGCCGTCGATCCGGCGAGCGTCAACCTGTTCGACCCCGGCAGTGAGCAGCGCATCGATATTTAGGGCGTGGACACTCCGAACATTCCGCTCAAATCCCCCCGAAGTGGACTGCCACGAACGCAAACGCCTCCAGCGCTTCTTCTCCAAGCTCAAGCACGTCCGCCGCGTCGCGCCTCGCTGTGACACATCGGTCTTGCTCGCCTCGACACGGCTATCGCTCCGCCCCGCGGGTCTACGGCCCGAAATGACATGGAGCCGGCAACGCATTGATTAAATCAATTATCCCGATATACAAGGTGATTTCGGATATAGATTTCGCACAGGGCTGGCACATCCATGAGTCGCAATTTTCTTGTGATCGAACCTGAGGAGGGCATTGCCGTCCTCAGGGGGCTGGCCTCTTTGGCACGCATCTCCATGCTGAAATTGCTGCATGAGAAGGGGCCGATGAATGTCAATGACATCGCCGCCGTGCTGTCGCTGCCGCAATCGACGGTCTCGACCAATATCCAGGTGCTCGAGGATGCTGGCCTGATCCGCACGGAGAACCAGAAGGCGAAGAAGGGCAGCCAGAAAATCTGCTATCCGACCGCCGAGGAAGTGCTCGTGGTCTTCAAGAGCGAGTATCGTTCGGTCAAGAACGATGCGATCGAAGTGTCGATGCCGATTGGGCTTTACACCGGTTTCGAGGTCACGGCGCCCTGCGGCCTCTGTTCGCCGGATGGGATCATCGGTCTGCTCGACGTGCCCAACACTTTTCTCGATCCGGACCGCATGAAAGCCGGGTTGCTGTGGTTCACGCGCGGCTTTGTAGAATACCAGTTCCCCAACAATGCCAAGCTCGCCAATGCCGAGATTACGGAGTTGGAAGTGGTGGTGGAACTGTCCTCGGAAGTGCCTGGCACCAGCGCCGATTGGCCCTCGGACATCACGCTGACGATCAATGGCATCGATGTCGGAACGTGGACCTCACCTGGCGATTTCGGCGACAAGCGCGGCGTCTTCACGCCCTCCTGGTGGAAGCTCAAGGGCTCACAATATGGCAAGCTGAAGAACTGGCGAATTTCCGCTGACGGCACCTATGTCGACGGTGTCAGGATTTCCGAAACCAGCCTCGCTATCCTCGACCTCAAGAGCCATCATTCAATCCGCATCCGTATCGGCGTCAAGGACGACGCCGAGCGTCCCGGCGGGATCAATATTTTCGGCAAGGGATTTGGAAATTACGATCAGGACATCCTGCTCAGGATCAAAACCAGTTGATATCATCAAATCGGGTTTTAAATATAGTGCAGCAATTTCAGCCTCTTGCCTCAATTCACGACCGAAGCCGCCGTTCTTTTGTCAGACATTTGGATGTTTTGACTTGACGAACGAGCGTCGCTTCCCTTTGATATCGAATAAGGTGATTTAAATCATCATTTGTGATATCGTGGGAGGAATGCATGAAGGCAGCCGTAACGGCGCATCCGCGCTATGTTGTCTCGGAAATCGATCCGAGGCTGTATGGATCCTTTATCGAGCATCTGGGGCGGGCAGTTTACACCGGCATCTATGAGCCGGGCCACCCGACGGCGGATGCCAACGGCATGCGTCAAGACGTTATCGATCTGGTCAGGGAACTCAACGTTCCGATCGTCCGCTATCCCGGCGGCAATTTCGTTTCAGCCTACAATTGGGAAGACGGCGTCGGCCCCAAGGAAGAGCGCCCGGTGCGCCTTGACCTCGCCTGGCACACGTCGGAAAGCAACGAAGTCGGCCTGCATGAATTTGCCGACTGGTGCGCATCCGCCAACACCGAGATGATGCTTGCCGTCAATCTCGGTTCGCGTGGCCTCGACGAAGCCCGCAACTTTCTCGAATACACCAATCATCCAGGCGGAAGTGAGTGGAGCGACAAGCGTATCGCCAACGGCCGCAAGGAGCCCTTCGACGTCAAGCTGTGGTGTCTCGGCAACGAAATGGATGGCCCCTGGCAGATCGGCCACAAGACCGCCGATGAATATGGCCGCTTGGCCCATGAGACCGCCAAGGCAATGCGCGCCTTCTCCAAGTCGCTCGAACTGGTGGTCTGCGGCTCTTCTAATGCCAAGATGCCGACCTATCCCGAATGGGAAGCGACCGTACTCGACCACACCTACAACGAGGTCGACTACATCTCGCTGCATATGTATTTCGACAACCAAGCCAATGACGCGCCGAACTATCTCGCAATGAGCGAGAAGCTCGACGACTACATCGTCTCGGTCGCCGGCGTCATCGACTACATCAAGGCCAAGAAGCGCTCAAGCAAGCAGGTCTACATCTCGTTCGACGAATGGAACGTCTGGTACCATTCCAAGGAGCAGGACAAGAAGATCCTTGACGGCAATGACGGCTGGCCCTTTGCGCCGCCGCTGCTCGAGGACATCTACAATTTCGAGGACGTGCTGCAGGTCGGCTTGATCCTCAACACCTTCATCCGTCGTTCCGATGTGGTCAAGATCGCCTGCCTGGCGCAACTGGTGAACGTCATCGCACCGATCATGACCGTTCCCAACGGCCCGGCATGGCGCCAGACGATATTCTATCCCTATCTCTATGCCTCGATCTACGGCCGCGGCAATGCGCTGGATCTGAAGGTGGACAGCCCGACCTACAAATCCGCCGTCGCGGGCGACGTCTCCTATGTCGATGTGGCCGGCGTGCACGACACCAAAACCGGCCATGTCACCTTCTTCGCCGTCAACCGCCATTCGAGCGAGGCGATCGAAACCGTGATCGACATCACTGGTTTCGGCGCGGCTGATATCGTTGATCACCAAATGATGACGCACGCCGATCTCAAAGCCGTCAATTCAGCCGAGAATCCCGGCAATGTCGGCCCTAGGAAGGGAGTGGGCGCCTCGATGACTGACGGCAGATTGAGCCTGTCGCTGCCGGCCTATTCCTACCAGATGATACGCCTGAAGCTCTGACCTCGGGTCTGTTGTCGGAAAGTGCATGCGCTGAGGAGGAGCGTCGACGTGACGGCCGATATCGAAATCAGGAATGTGAACAAGCACTTCGGTGCCATGTCGGTGCTGGAGGATCTGTCGCTCTCCATCAAGGCACGCGAATTCATCGTGTTTCTCGGTCCATCCGGATGCGGGAAATCGACGCTTTTGCGCATGATCGCAGGCCTCGAAACTGTTGATAGCGGCGAGATCGCCATCAACAGGGAACGTATCGATCATCTGCCGCCGGGCAAGCGCGGCATTGCCATGGTGTTCCAGTCCTATGCGCTCTATCCGCATATGACGGTACGCGACAACATGGCCTTCGGGCTTGAGAATATCGGCATGTCGCGCGAGGTCATTGACGCGCGGATCAACGAAGCCGCCCGCATCCTCGAAATGCCGCATTTGCTCGAGCGCAAACCGGGCCAGCTCTCGGGCGGCCAGCGCCAGCGCGTTGCCATCGGCCGTGCGATCGTGAAAGAGCCGAAGGCCTTCCTGTTCGACGAGCCGCTCTCAAATCTGGATGCGGCGCTGCGAACCCGCACCCGCCTCGAACTTGCCCAGCTTCACCAGCGCCTGCAATCGACGATGATCTTCGTCACCCATGATCAGGTCGAAGCCATGACGCTCGCCGACCGCATCGTCGTCATGAACAACCGCAGGATCGAGCAGATCGGCTCTCCCATGGAAATCTACGAGCGCCCCGCGACCAAATTCGTCGCCGGCTTCGTCGGTGCCCCGGCGATGAACTTTATCGATGCGACACTCGACAGATCGAGTGGCAACGCCACGGCCAGGTTTTCGGACGGTATATCGGTTCGGACCGCGATTTCTTCCGACCTGTTGGCCGATGACAAGTACAGCTTCGGCATCCGTTCGGAAGATGTCCGCATCGTTCCTCCCGGGCAGGGCAATGCCGATGGCGTGGTCGATGTGCTCGAGCGGCTTGGCGAGCGCACCTTGATCTACATTCGTCTCGGCGATGGCCAGCAGATCGTCGGCTCGGATGTCGGCAACAGCCGGGTCGCGGTCGGCCACAAGGTAGGGCTCGCCTTCGACGGCCAGAAGTCGCATCTGTTCAGCGCGGCCGGCCGCGCCTGGCACGCGAGGGAGGCTTGATATGGCCGACCGGCTGACGATGCCGCGGACCGCGACGCCGACCGTGAGCGTCAGGGCTCCGAGCGTCGATATCTATGCGCCGCAATGGCGAAACTTCGTTTTCGTCGCGCCGTTCCTGTTCTTCTTCACGACGCTGCTCATCTTTCCGCTCCTCTGGGGGATGTGGCTGAGCTTCCACAAGGCCGACACGTTCTCGTCCGGAGATTTTGTCGGTCTCGGCAATTATGTCAGGCTGTTTCACGACAAGGTCTTCCTGCAATCGGTCTGGAACACCTTCTACTTCGTCCTTCTGACAGTGCCGACGCTGGCGCTGATCGGCCTTTTCCTCGCGCTTTGCCTCAACCGCCGCACGCGCACTGCCGCAGTGCTGCGGACCTTGTTCTTCTCTTCCTCGGTGCTGTCGGTCACAATCGTCACGCTGATCTGGCGCATCGTGTTCATTCCGAATGTCGGCCTTCTGTCGACGATCTACGGATGGTTCGGCGCAACCGCCCCGGCTTTCATTTCCGACCCCAGCCTCGCGATGATCGGTATCGCCATTGCCACCGTCTGGTGGTGCATCGGCTTGCCGATGATGCTGTTTCTCTCGGCCCTGCAGCAGATCCCGCAGGATGTTTACGAGGCGGCAGCCCTGGACAATGCCAATCGCTGGCAGACGCTGCGCTCGATCACGCTGCCGTCGATCAAACGCACTTTCATCCTGGTAATCATTATCCAGATCGTGCTGCAATTTCAGCTGTTCGGCCAGGCTTGGCTGATGACGCGCGGCGGCCCGAACAACCTCACCAAGCCGATTGTGCTGTACATCTACGATACCGCATTCCGTCGTTGGGATCTGGGCATGGGTGCCGCGGCTTCGGAAATCCTGTTCATTCTGATCCTGATCGCGGCCATGGCGCAGTACCTCGTAACACGCAACAAGGCGGATCAGGCATGAGCGCGCCAGCCATTTCCATCAAGGGACGTGCGTTTGGCGACCGCGTGTTGCTGGCCCTCGTCATCCTGCTTTCGATCGCCATGATCGCGCCGGTTCTGTGGGTCATCGGCCTGTCGCTCAAGGATAATGCCGAGTTGATGGCCGATCCGAATTCGGTTTTTCTCGTACCCTACACGCTCAGGAACTACATCAACACCATCGGCACCTCATCGGTATTTCTCTGGGTGCTCAACAGCATCATCGTCTCGGGCGGGCTGACACTCGGTACCCTGGTCCTGTCGTCGCTCGCCGGCTATGGGTTTGCACGTCTGAACTTCCCCGGCAAAAACATCCTGTTCGTGATCGTGCTCTTCGGTCTGGCGGTGCCGGAACAGGCCGTGCTCGTCGCCCGCCACCAGATCTTCAGCATACTGAAGTTCCACAACACCTATCACGGGCTCATTCTCCCCGGCCTGTCGGCTTCGTTCGGCGTCTTCCTGATGACCCAATATTTCAAGGCCATCCCGAAGGAGCTGGACGAAGCCGCCATGCTGGACAATGCCAGCCGGTTCCGGACCTTCTGGAAGGTGCTGCTGCCGCTCACCGTGCCCGCGCAGGCAACGCTCGGCATCTTCACCTTCCTCGGTGCCTGGAACGACTATTTGTGGCCGCTGATCTCGGCAACCAGGAAGGACATGTACACGCTAACCGTCGGCATGGCTTCGACACAGACGAATTTCGCCCAGTCCGAAGGCATCGGCTTCCTGATGGCGCAGGCGGTGTTCGCCGGCGCGCCGATCCTGATCGTCTACCTCTTTTTCCAGAAATACATCGTCACCGCCGTCTCAGGCGCCGCGGTCCGATAACGAAAATTGCAGGGTGCGCCGCAGCGATGGAAAGCATGACGCCAATCCGGTGTGGAGTGGCGGAAACTCAGTAGGAGGAACTGACATGAGAATGAAGAAAATACTGTTTGCCGCGGTCTCCGCGGGGGCAATGATGCTCGCAAGCCCAGGCTTTGCAGCAACGGAGCTGACGGTACAGCGCTTTTTCGGTGCCTGCGATGCCGATTTCGGCACCAACACCGATGTCACCAAGGCAGTTGGTGAATGCGGCATCATCACCTCGCTGATCAACAAGTTCAACGCCGACAACCCCGACGTGCATGTCAGCGTCAGCACCGTGGAATGGCCGGGCTATGACCAGTTGACCGCGCAATTCGCTTCGGGCGATGCTCCGGACATCGTCACTATCCATGAATCCGCGCTGTCGGACTACCAGTCGAAGGGGCTGTTGATGCCGCTCGACGATCTCTTGAAGTCCGTCGGCGTCACACCTGAAGCCTTCACGGATGCAGCGCGCAACGGCGCCACCAAAGACGGCAAGATCTACGGCCTGCCGATCGACAGCTGGACGATGCTCTATCACATCAACATGGATCTCTTCAAACAGGCCGGGCTCGTCAATGCCGACGGCACGCCGATGCTTCCGAAGTCGCCCGAGGAATTGCTCGCCCAGGCCGAACAATTCAAGCAGAAGACCGGCAAGCCCTACTTCGTTCAGAACCTGGCCAATGAGACGGCACTCTACACGCGCAATCTCTACACCTATCTCTTTCAACAGGATTCCGACTTCTTTGCCGATCCGAAGCATGTGAAGCTGAACACACCGGAGGCCAAGAAGGTCGTCGAGATGTACAAGGCGATCTTCGACAAGGGCTACACCACCAAGGATCTCGATTACGGCGGCGCGATCAACGCGTTTCTTGCCGGTGACGGTGGCGTTCAGCTCAACGGCACATGGGTCGTCGGCGACAACAATGCCCAGTCCCAAACCAAAGGCACGGCGCTCAACAAGGGCGGCTACGCTGTCTACCCCTATCCGCAGCTTTTTGGCGGCGCCCATGCGCAATATGCCGATGGCCACACCTGGGCGGTCTCGCAGAAGGACCGCACGCCTGAACAGACAGCGGCCATCGGCAAGTTCCTGAAGTTCTTCGCCGACAACGACTTCGAATGGTCGCGCACCGGCCACCTGCCGGCATACAAGGCCATCATCACCTCGGACGCCTTCAAGGCGCTGCCACATCGCAACACGATCGCCGCTGTCGCCGATCTCGGCAGGCCGCTACCGTCAGCCGTGCAGCGTCAGTTTGCGATCCAGGACATTGTCGGCGAAGAGATGAGCGCCGCAATCACTGGCCAGAAAGACGTCGATGCCGCCCTTGCCGACATGGAAAGCCGCGTCAACGAGTTGCTCGCCAACATCTGACTACCAGCTTTTTCCGAGAACGCTCCCAACGCCCCGCGACTGGAAACAGTCGCGGGGTTCTTTGCCAAATGGAAGCAGCAAAGCTTGGTAGGTGCGTCGGATTCGGATAGCCAGGCCGATGCGGTTTGACACTCATTGCGGACGGTCCACCTGACGTAATTTGGACCCTTCTCGGATGGGGAAGGTGCCTGCTGTCGTGACGTTTTTCGCTCTGAGGCAGTTGCTATGCTCCGGCTTTGCGGATTAATCGATGGCGATCGGCGGCCGATTGAACGATCCTGGTGGGATATTTTTATCGACAAAAAATCGAATTAAATCAGAATTCTATAAGCATTGATGTCCATTTTGACGCGCGCGTCAAAAGTGTTGTCTCATAGATTGACGTTAAATTAACATCGATATATGGTTCGATTAATCCGTTGGATGCCATCGCTTTTGTATCACCGTTGCTCGTCGATCGCCGCTATGTCTGCCACCCTTACCCCAGCTGCAGGATAAGCTTGCAGTGCGCATTGCCAGTCGCTGAAAGAGGCGGTGACCGTGCCCAGTTTGCTCGGAATCGATAACGGTCTCACGGTTACCAAGGCGGTGATCTTCGATACCGATGGCACTCAGTTGTCCGTGGCGCGTCGGCGGGTGCCGCAATCGATGCCCCAAGCGCGCTGGGTGGAGCGCGACATGGCTGGCCTCTGGCAGGCCACCGCCGACGCAATCAAGGAGGCGATCGC
This sequence comes from Mesorhizobium sp. M1050, assembly GCF_040318715.1. Lineage (NCBI taxonomy): Bacteria > Pseudomonadati > Pseudomonadota > Alphaproteobacteria > Hyphomicrobiales > Phyllobacteriaceae > Mesorhizobium > Mesorhizobium sp. M1050. Next base: position 41,651 of record NZ_JAMYMV010000042.1, read on the forward strand.
CCTCTGTGGCCGCCCGGCAGACGATATCAGGGCGGTGGCGGCGACCGCGCATGGCGATGGTCTCTATCTGCTAGATAAGGATCGTCGGCCGCTGGGGCCCGGAATCCTGTCGCTGGACAGCCGCGCCGGCGAGATTGTCGAACGATGGTCGGCGGATCGGGTCTTCGAAGAGGCGCTGGCGCGCACCGGCCAGGCGCCGCACGTCTCGGCGCCGTCGGCGCTGCTGGCCTGGATCAGGAAGAACGAACCCGATCGCTATGGGTGCATCGGGCATATACTAGCCTGCAAGGACTGGCTGCGCTTTTGTCTGTCGGGCACGATCGGCACCGACCGCACGGAGGCCAGCACCTCATTCACGGATTTCCGCACGCAGGCCTTCGCGCCGGAAGCGATGCGCATCTTCGGACTGGACGATCTTTTCGATGCGCTGCCACCGATGGCGCACTCTGCCGAGATCGTCGGCCATGTCACTGCCGAAGCCGCCGAGATGACTGGCTTGTCCAAGGGAACTCCTGTCGCATGCGGACTGCATGACGTGACCGCCTCCGCCCTTGGCATGGGCGGCCATGAGGAGGGCGTGCTCGCCATCGTCGCCGGGACCTATTCCATCAACGAAGTCGTCTCTTCGGAACCGCGCGTCGACCCGCGTTGGTTCTGTCGCAACGCCATCGACGCGGGCCGCTGGAACAACATGGCGATCTCGCCGGCCTCGACCGCAAACTACGACTGGTTTCTCGACACATTCTGCCGCACGGAGCAGGAAAAGGCATCGCTGGATGGCGGCTCGATCCACGAGTTTCTGGCAGCAGAGATCGACGTGGCGCTGAAAAAGCGGTCGACCATCCTGTTTCATCCCTATCTGTTCGGCTCCCCGTTTGGCGATGTCGCCAGCGGCAGCTTTGTCGGACTGCACGGCTGGCATACCCGCGGCGATATGCTCAAGGCGGTTCTGGAGGGAATTGCTTTCAATCATCGCACCCATGTCGAAGCCTTGCGCGAGGGTTTTGCTATCAGCGAGATCCGCCTGACCGGCGGCGGTTCACGCAATCCGGCCTTCGTCCAGATGTTTGCCGATGTGCTGAATGCCCCGGTCACCGTCACCTCGACCGATGAGGCCGCGGCGTTTGGCGCTGCCCTTTGCGCGGGTGCCGCGGTCGGCATCTTCGCGACGCCGCAACAAGGTGCCAGGCAGGTCGGCATGACGGCGCGCCAATACCAGCCGGTGCCCGCCTCCAGTGCTGTGTTCAACGAGCGCTTTTCCCTCTATGGCCGCATAGCCGGTGCGCTCGAACCGCACTGGCCGGAGATCGAGAAGCTGGCGCGGCCAGACACTGGGGGAACCGCATGATCAAGGCCGACGAACGACGCGAAGAGATCGCCGACTATGTGATCAAGCTCGGCCAGGTGCGCATCGACGATCTCGTCGACCATTTCGGCGTATCGCGCATGACCATCCACCGGCACATCGACCGGCTGGCGCAGCAGGGCGTGCTGCGCAAGCTGCACGGCGCGGTGACGGTTCAGCCGTCCGGCCTCTACGAGAGCGCCTTCCGCTATCGGGTGACGGTCAATCGGGCTGAAAAAGATGCGCTGGCGCGGGCGGCGCTGGATTATGTGGAAGCCGGCCAGGTGGTGATGCTGGACGATTCCTCCACGGCAAACGCCGTCGCCACGCTGCTGCTCGACGTCAGGCCGCTGACCGTCATCACCAACTCGGTGGCGACGGCGTCGCTGCTGACCAATGTCGACGACATCGACTTCATCTGTCTCGGCGGCCAGTACCACGTCACCTACAATGCCTATATCGGCATCGTCTGCGAAAACGCCGTGGCGCAATTGCGCGCCAATGTGCTGATCTGTTCGGCTTCGGCCATCACCGGAACGACCGCCTTCATCCAGGATCCCAATGTCGTGCGGGTAAAGCAGGCGATGATGGCGGCATCGGTCAAGCGCATCCTTCTGGTCGATCACGCAAAGTTCGACAGGATCGCGCTGCACGTCTTCGACGACCTGACCAGCTTCGACGTCGTGCTGGCGACCGAAGGCTTGGGCGATGCGCGGGCGCAAGCCCTCGAACGGGCCGGCGTCAAGCTGCGCATCGTCAAGACGAAAGCGCCATGAACCCAACGGAAGCAGCACGTACGGAAAACCCCGCAGGGCGTTTGGCTGCCATGGCCGGGACAGGCGAGGTCGACGTCGTCATTATCGGCGCCGGCATCAACGGAGCGGGCCTGTTTCGCGACCTGTGCACGCAGGGCGTCAGCTGCCTGATCGTCGACAAGGCGGACTTCGGTTCGGGCACCAGTGCCGCGCCATCGCGGCTCATTCATGGTGGCCTGAAATATCTCGAAACAGGCGAGTTCGGTCTGGTGGCGCAGTCGACGCTCGAACGCAATCTGCTTTTGAAGAACGCGCCGCATTATGTCAGTCCACTGCCGACTGTCATCCCGATCTTTTCCTGGAGCAAGGGTATGCTGGCGGCGCTGCGGACGCTGTTCGGCTCGACCAGCGCACCGCGCAGCCGCGGCGCCATCCTGATCAAGATCGGCCTGATGATCTATGATTTCTATGGCTCGCGAAACCAGGTCATGCCGCGCCACCGCATGGTCGGGCGGCGCCAGGCGCTCAGCGCGATGCCGGCGCTCAATCCTTCGATCGTCGCCACTGGCACCTACTACGACGCCAAGATAAGCCACCCCGAAAGGCTGGTGCTCGAGCTGATCCTCGATGGGCTGCAGGCGAACGCGGCCTCGGCCGGCGCGAATTACACGGCGCTGGTGGCCTCGTCCAATGGCGTACTGACATTCCAGCCGGAAAACGGCGCCGCCTTTTCGGTGCGGCCGAAGCTGGTGGTCAATGCCGCCGGTCCATGGATCGACCGTGTCAACGATCTGCTTGGCGCGCCCTCGAAGATGATCGGCGGCACCAAGGGCTCTCACATCCTGCTGAGGCACGACGAACTGGTCAAAAGCCTTGCCGGGCGCATGCTTTATTTCGAGGCCGACGACGGCCGTATCTGCCTCGTCTACGACTATCTCGGCTTGGCGCTGGTCGGCTCAACCGACATCAAGGCCGACAATCCCGACGAGGTGCGCTGCGAGCCTGACGAAGTCGAGTATCTGCTCGACAGCGTACGGACGCTGCTGCCGGGCATGGCATTCGAGCGCGAGCAGATCGTCTACGCCTATAGCGGCATCAGGCCGCTGCCTTCCTCGGATGCATCGGTGCCCGGGCTGATCAGCCGCGATCACTCGTCACCGATCGCCGAGCCGGACCAGAACAGACCTTTCGCGGTTATCTCGCTGGTCGGCGGCAAATGGACAACGTTCCGTGGCTTTGCAGAGGAAGTCGCCGGCACCGTGCTCGGTCGCCTGCAGCGCAAGCGCGAGGTCTCAACGCAAGCCATGCCAATTGGCGGCGGCAGGGATTTTCCAGCCGATGCGGCGGCACGCGCAGACTGGCTGGCCCGGGCACGGTCGGAAACGGGCATCGCAGAACGGCGTCTCGATGAATTGCTGTCGCGCTACGGAACCAGAGCCCTGGAGATTGCCGGGCACGAACTGGACGATAAGGGCGATCTGCCGGATTCCGAAGGCTACAGAAAATCGGAAATCGACTACATCGTCCGCAGCGAGTTCGTGGAACATCTGACTGATATCGTCATGCGTCGCAGCACCCTGGCGATATCAGGTTCCCTGACAGGCCGGGACCTGCAGGAGATCGCGTCGATCGCCGGACGGGCGCTAGGCTGGAGTGCTGGGCGCATTGCGCGGGAAGTCGAAGCCGCCGTTGTGGAGCTCAAGGGCCGCAACCTGATGCGGCTGGTCTGATCGCGTCATCGGGCAATGCCGATGGCTTTTCTCGAGGCAATCCTATCGGTTTGCCCATGGCTCCGTCGCATGTGCAACACACCGCAACACAGCCTGATTGGGATTTATGTGCCGCCGGGCATAAATGATTGAAAACAGACATTTAGTTTGAAGATCGGCAGCAAATACCGGTTGCTGTCTCGATGGTATTGAAGCGAGATAACATCGATTGACGTTAAAATAACACATCATTATGATCACCCAATATGCAGACCTCCTAATAGGGCCACACAGAATTCCCCGTAGGCCAAATCCGGCGAGGGATTGACAGCGATGCAGGGATGTGAAAATTTTTGCACACAAAGATAATAATATCATCCTGGGGAGGAGATGGCTTGAAATCCGGCGGAACCGCTAACCGCGACCATGAATCCAGCCTCGCCACCCGCGCGGCCTGGCTTCACTATGCCGGCGGTCTCACACAGGCCCAGGTGGCCAAACGGCTCGGCTTGACCAGCCTCAAGGCGCATCGGCTCATCACCCGGGCCACTCAGGATGGCCTGGTCAGAGTGATCATCGACGGCGACGTCGGCGAATGCATCGACCTCGAGCAGCAGCTGATCGATGCTTACGGGCTCGATTACTGCGAGGTCGTTCCTGATCTCGATCAGGACGATCTGCCTCTTAAGGCGCTTGGCATCGCCGGCGCGCAGTTTCTGAAGCGCGAGATCGATCGCGGCGAGGACATGCTGATCGGCGTCGGCCATGGTCGTACCCTCGCGGCAAGCGTCGAGTATCTGACGCGCACCGCCGCCGCCCATATCCGTTTCGTCTCGCTGCTTGGCGGCGTGACGCGCAAATTCGCGGCCAACCCGCACGATGTCATGCATCGCCTGGCCGAGCGGACAGGCGCGCAGGCCTATGTGATGCCGGTGCCTTTCGTTGCCAACACCGCCGAGGACCGTGAGGTGCTGCTTGGCCAGCGCGGCATCAGCGATGTCTTCGCTCTCGCAAGCCGATCCGACCTGATGTTCGTCGGCATAGGAACCGCCATGCGGGAAGCCTCGCTGGTCGCTACCGGCATGATCGAACATTCCGAAATCGATGAGGTCAAACGTGACGGTGGCGTTGGCGAGCTGCTCGCTCACTTCTTCGATGACAAGGGACGCCCGGTGGAAACGGCGCTGTCGGAGAGAATTCTGGCGCTTCCGCGGGATCAGTTGAAAGGCCGTAGGATTGTCGCCGTCGCCGGCGGCAAGGTGAAAGTGCGCGCGATCAAAGCGGTGCTCGAAAGCCGCTATCTGAGCGGCCTGATCACCGATGAAAGCACTGCACGCGCTCTTGTCGAAAAGAACCAGTCCAATGGTGCAAAGCCCCATGTGAACGGAGGATCGTCAAATGCGTGACAACGGCAGATCTGCCTTGCAGGTGGTTGCGTCATGAGTGCGAAGGCTGCCACCGCATCGACCCGGCAGGCCTCGCCCGGCTTGCGTCGGATACTGGCTGGCGTCGCGGTCGTTGTCCTGCTTGGCGCCATGGCGCTCGACACCAAGGTGGTCAGGATCGGCTCCGCCGGTGACGTCCGCAGCGCCGTCTTCTCCGCCGCGGATTACGGCAAGTCGGAATTTCCCAAGGTGCAGGCCGATGTCGAGACCCGTGCCGCCGACGCCGTGACAGTGGCGACGGCGATCGCCAAGGACAGGGCGACGGCCGAGAAGGAATACGGCGTGCCCGCAGGTGTCGGGCCAGTCATTTCGGTCAAGTTCACCGGCGTTGTCGGCGAAGGAAAATCGGGCATCTACAAGGTCGCAGTCGACGGTTTGCCCGACACGTTGATGATCCGCGTGCAGACGGGACCGGCGATCAACGGCACCGAACTGCGCGACGCCACCGGCAAGATCACATTCGGCCAATTCACCAACCAGATCGAATACCAGGACGCCGGCTCGGCGCTGAACAACGAGATGAAGAAGGAAGTCCTGGCAAAGGTCGACACGAGCACCTTGGCCGGCAAGACCATTTCGGTTGTCGGCGCGTTCAAGCTGGTCAATCCGAAGAGCTGGCTGGTCACTCCCGTGAGGCTGGACGTCAAATGAAACTGGCTGCGAATGGCGACGCCGTGCTTTCGGCGCGCAACATCGTCATGTCGTATGGCGGCGTCCATGCCCTCAGGGGCGTCAATTTCGACATCCATCGCGGCAAGGTCACGACGCTGTTCGGAGAAAATGGCGCCGGCAAGTCGACGCTGATGAAGATCCTGTCCGGCGTGATCACGCCGACATCCGGCGACATCGTGCTCGACGGCAATCTCGTCAGTTTTTCGTCGTCCTCGGACGCGCGCGATCGCGGCATCTCGATCATCCACCAGGAACTCAGCCTGGCGCCGAACCTGAGCGTACGCGACAACATCTTCATGGGCCGCGAACTGCGCACCAGAACCGGCCTCGATTTCGCCGAGGAATCGCGCCAGGCGCGCGCACTGATGGCCGATCTCGAAGAGGACATCGATCCGATGACCCTGGTCGAGGATCTGCGGCTGGGCCAACAGCAGATCGTCGAGATCGCGCGGGCGCTGTCGGTCGATTCGCGCATCCTGATCATGGACGAACCGACCTCGGCGCTCAGCGCGACCGAGGTGGAGGTGCTGTTCAAGGTGATCCGCGATTTGACCAGCCGTGGCGTTTCCATCGTCTACATATCGCATCACCTCGAAGAAGCCCTGCAGATCACCGATTACGCCGTCGTCCTGCGCGACGGGGCAATAACGGCGACGGCCGAAGCCAAGGATATCGACCTCGAATGGATCGTGCGAAACATGGTCGGCGAGAACTTCGATCTCGGCTCGCCGCCGACCGGTCATGCGTTCGGCGAGGTCGCCCTGTCGATCGAGGATGTCAGCGTCGTCGACACTTCGGGCTCCGGTTATTCCGTCGTTGATCATCTGTCGCTGGACGTGAGAGCGGGCGAGATCGTCTGCATCTATGGGCTGATGGGCGCCGGGCGCACGGAATTGCTGGAAGCCGTCGCCGGACGGGTACCGATGGCGGGCGGCCGCGCGCTTCTGGAAGGCGAGGACGTCTCGGGACTGAGTATTGCCCAGCGCATCGCCAAGGGTCTGGTGTTGGTCCCCGAGGACCGTCAGCGCGACGGGCTGGTGCAGACCATGACCGTCGGCCGCAATCTCTCGCTTGCCAGCATCGAAGCGTTCGCAAAGGGGCTATTTCTGTCCCGCACCAGGGAGCGTGGGCTGGTCGAGGATTCGATCCGCAAGGTGACCATCAAGACCGCCGGTGGCAACGCCATGATCGGATCGCTTTCGGGCGGCAATCAGCAGAAGGTCGTTATCGGCAAGATGCTGACGACCAACCCCAAGGTCATCCTTCTCGACGAGCCAAGCCGCGGCATCGATGTCGGCGCCAAGGCCGAGGTTTTCCGCTTGCTCAGCGAACGCGCCGCGCAGGGCCTTGCGGTCGTCTTCTCGACCTCTGAGGTCAACGAGTGCCTCAGCATCGCGCACCGCGTCGTCGTCATGCGCCGGGGCAGGATTTCAGCCCAGTTCGGCGCCAACTCCACCAAAGAGCAGATCATGGCCGCCTCCGGCGAAGCCGTGGTCGCCTGATCACCAGGAATTTCGGAGCCCAGACCATGACCGATGTCAGCCAGGCCAGAAAACAATCCAGTCCAAGCGCGGGCGGCGAAGGCTTCGATCTCGCCAAGCTGCTGCTCGAGGGCCGCGCTTTCTTTGCCCTGATCGTGATCATCGTCGTCTTCTCGTTCCTGTCCCCCTACTACCTCTCGGTGGCGAATTTCCTCACCATGGCCTCGCATGTCGCCATCTTCGGAATTCTCGCTGTCGGCATGCTGCTCGTCATCCTCAATGGCGGCATCGACCTGTCGGTGGGATCGACGCTCGGGCTTGCCGGTGTGGTTGCCGGTTTCCTGATGCAGGGCGTGACGCTGACCTGGCTGGGCGTCGTTCTCTATCCGCCGGTCTGGGTGGTCGCCGTGCTTGCCTGCATGCTGGGCGCCGTCGTCGGGCTGATCAACGGCGTGCTCATCGCGCGCTTCAAGGTTCCGGCCTTCGTCGCGACACTGGGCGTCATGTACATGGCGCGCGGCCTGGCGCTGCTGATGACCAGTGGCCTGACCTACAACAATCTCGGTGGTAAACCGGAGCTGGGAAACACCGGCTTCGATGCGCTTGGCTTCAACCGCCTGTTCGGCGTGCCGACCGGCGTCGTGGTTCTCGTGGTCATCGCGCTCATCGGCAGCATCGTCTTGAACCGCACCGCCTTCGGGCGCTGGCTCTATGCCTCGGGCGGCAATGAACGCGCGGCCGAACTGTCCGGCGTTCCGGTCAAGACGGTGCAGATTTCCGTCTATGTGCTGTCAGGCATCTGCGCCGCCATTGCCGGCCTGATCCTGTCCTCGCAGCTGACATCGGCAGGACCGACCGCGGGCACCACCTACGAACTGACGGCCATCGCGGCCGTCGTCATCGGCGGCGCGGCACTGACCGGCGGGCGCGGCAACATCCGCGGAACCCTGCTCGGGGCCTTCGTCATCGGCTTCCTGTCCGACGGTCTCGTGATCATCGGCATCTCATCCTACTGGCAGACAGTGTTCACGGGCGCGGTCATCGTGCTCGCCGTGCTGCTCAATGCCGTTCAGTATCGCCGCCGCAGCAAGCTCCTAAGCGCGACAGGTGGCCAACCGACTTCTCAGAAACGGGGGAAGGCCGAAGCGGCCAATCCTGCCCAAGGGAAGACTGCCAGGTGAACTGGCAGCAACACCGCGTAATCATTGGAGGAATATACATGAAAACCATACTGAAAAGTCTGCTTGCGGCCGCGATGGTCGTCGGGTTCACGGCCGCCGCTTCTGCCGCGGGTCTGATCTCGATCATCGTCAACGATCCGGCCAATCCCTACTGGCTCACCGAGGGCAACGTCGCCAAGGCAGAGGCCGAGAAGCTCGGCTATACGGCCAATGTCGGCGCCCACAAGGGCGACACCAACACGGAAAGCAACCTGATCGACACCGCCATCACCAACAAGTCGGTGGCCATCATTCTCGATCCGGCCAACGCTGACGGCTCCGTCGGTGCGGTGAAGAAGGCGATTGCCGCCAACATCCCGGTTTTCCTCGTCAATGCCGAGATCAACCAGGAGGGCCTCGCCAAGGGGCAGCTCGTCTCCAACAACGCGCAGGGTGCTGCTCTCGGTGCCCAGCAGTGGGTGCAGGCGGTCGGTGAAAAGGGCAAATATGTCGAACTGCTCGGCGCCCCGTCGGACAACAACGCCGCGACGCGCTCGAACGGCTACGCGACTGTGCTGAGCCAGTATCCGGACCTCGAAAAGGCTGCTTCACAGGTCGCCAACTGGGATCGTACCCAGGGCCACGACAAGATGCAGAGCATGCTGCAGGCCAATCCCGACATCATTGCCGTGATCAGCGGCAATGACGAAATGGCTCTTGGCGCGGTTGCGGCGCTGAAGGAAGCCGGCAAGCTGGCTGGGACCAAGGTCGGCGGCTTCGACGGCTCCCCGGATGCGGTTGCGGCGATCAAGTCCGGCGAACTGCAGTACACTGTGCTGCAGCCGGTTGCCATCTTCTCGGCCAAGGCCGTGCAGCAGGCGGACTCGTTCATCAAGACCGGCGCCACAGGCGCGGCGACCGAGAAGCAGCTGTTCGATTGCCTTCTCATCACCAAGGACAATGTCGACAAGTACACCGCACCCTTCGTGCTGTCGGAGTGAAACCTGAACAGGGGGTGTCCTTGCGGACACTCCCTGCCTCTTCTGCGAAATCGCCCTCGTGAACTGCCTTCTTAACCAACCGGAATTTGCGGCATGAAAGACCTGCTGATCGGCATCGACGCGGGAACGTCGGTGATCAAATCCGTCGCTTTCGATCTGTCCGGGCGGCAGCTCGCCATGACGTCGGTGGCCAACAGCTTCGTCACGCTGGAAGGCGGCGGCGCCGAGCAGGACCTCGACCAGACGTGGCGCGACATGGCGCGGACCGTGCGCGATCTGGCGACCAAAATCCCCGACCTCGCGCAACGAACCGCGGCGGTTGCCATCACCGGGCAGGGCGACGGAACCTGGCTGATCGATGGCGACGGCCTGCCGGTCTCGCGCGCATGGCTGTGGCTCGACGCCCGCGCCGGACATCTGGTGGACGAGATGCGTGCCGATCCCAGGGATCGCAGGCGATTCGAGTTGACCGGCACGGGACTTAATTCCTGCCAGCAGGGTGCCCAGCTTGCCTTCATGAAAAAGAACAGTCCGGCCATGCTGGAGCGGGCTGCCACCGCATTGCATTGCAAGGATTGGCTCTATTTCAAGTTGACGGGCGAACGCGCCACCGACCCCTCCGAAGGAACATTCACTTTCGGCGATTTTCGGTCGCGCACCTATTCCGACGAGGTCCTCGACATCCTGGATCTGACGACGCATCGCCGCCTTCTGCCTCCCATGCTGGAAGGCACCACCGACCATCATGCGCTGTCGCGATCGGCGGCAGCAGAGACCGGCCTGCTCGCAGGCACGCCGGTGGTGCTGGGTTACGTGGATATGGTCATGACGGCTCTCGGAGCCGGCCTCTATGATCCCTCAGGCAATGTCGGCTGCACGGTGATTGGCTCGACCGGCATCCACACGCGCTTCGCAGCCGCTCCCGGCGATGTCGTGCTGAACGATGATGGCTCCGGCTACACCATCGCCATGCCTATTCCAGGCGGCTTCGCACAATTGCAGTCCAACATGGCGGCGACGCTCAACATCGACTGGCTGCTTGGCCTGGCGCGCGACGTGCTCGCCACGGCTGGTGGCAAACCTTCTCATGACGAGTTGCTGAAGGCACTCGATGTCTGGGTGGAAGCATCCGAGCCGGGATCGCTGATTTACCAGCCTTACGTATCGTTGGCCGGCGAAAGAGGGCCATTCGTCGACCCCGACGCGCGCGCGGGATTCATCGGCCTTTCGGTCAAGCACGGCTTTGGCGATCTGGCGCGCGCCGTCCTCGAGGGATTGGCCTTCGCGGCGCGCGATTGCTACCAGGCGATGGGACCCGTGCCGGGCGAGATTCGCCTGTCGGGCGGCGCGGCGCGCAGCCCGTCCCTACGTCGCATCATCGCGGCGACGACACGGGCGCAAGTCCGAACGAGCAGCCGCCAGGAAGCCGGCGCTGCAGGTGCCGCGATGATGGCCGCGGTCGGGCTGGGCGTCTATGACTCGATGGAAGACTGCGCCGCCGAGTGGGTGACGCCGCTTCTCGGCGACTGCGATGCCTATGACGAGGCGCTTTCGCAAACCTACGATGCGCTCTTCCCTTCCTTCGTTGCGGCGCACCGGGCGCTTCGGCCGGTGTGGAAGGGCATGGCGCACCGCACAGGAGCAAGATCTTGAGCAATCCAACAGATGTCGTCGATCTCTTCGTGATCGGCGGCGGCGTCAATGGGGCCGGCATAGCGCGTGACGCGGCAGGGCGCGGGCTGTCTGTTATCCTGTGCGAAAAAGACGATCTCGCTCAAGGCACCAGCTCGCGCTCCGGCAAGCTGGTGCATGGCGGTCTGCGCTATCTGGAATATTATGAATTCCGGCTGGTTCGCGAGGCACTGATCGAACGTGAGGTTCTACTCGAGGCGGCGCCGCACATCATCTGGCCGATGCGCTTCGTTCTTCCGCACAGCCCGCAAGACAGACCAGCCTGGCTGGTCCGGCTCGGACTGTTTCTCTACGACCACCTTGGCGGCCGCAAGCGGCTGCCGGGAACAAGGACACTTGATCTGAGAACGTCACCGGAAGGCGCGCCGATCAAGGACGAATTCAAGCGCGGCTTCGAATATTCCGACTGCTGGGTCGATGATGCGCGGCTGGTGCTGCTCAACGCACTGGACGCCAAGCAGCGCGGTGCAAAGGTGCTCACGCGCACAGCCTGTGTCGCGGCGCGCCGTGAAGACGGACTGTGGTCGATCGATATGCAGGATGGCCGCACGGGTGCGATCACGAAAGTCGGGGCGCGCGCACTGATCAATGCGGCAGGGCCATGGGTCAACGACATTGTCAGCCGCGTCGCTGGGCAGAATTCCACCCGCAATGTTCGCCTTGTGAAGGGCAGCCATATCGTCGTGCCCAAATTCTGGGAGGGGCGGCAGGCCTATCTCATCCAGAATAACGACAAGCGGGTGATCTTCGTCAACCCTTACGAGAACGATCTGGCGCTGATCGGCACCACCGACATTCCCTACGAAGGCAGGCCCGAGGAAGTGGCCGCCGAGGCAAGCGAAGTCGATTACCTGATCAAGGTGGTCAATCGCTATTTCAAGCGGCAGCTGACGCCTCAGGACGTGGTCTACAGCTTCTCCGGCGTGCGTCCGCTCTATGACGACAATGCCGATAATCCAAGCGCGGTGACGCGCGACTATATTTTCGAACTCGACGCCTCCAATGGCAACGCGCCACTGCTTTCGGTGTTCGGCGGCAAGATCACCACCTTCCGCAAGCTCTCCGAACATGCGCTGGAAAAGATCCGGCCGTTCTTTCCGACGATGACGAAAGCCTGGACGGCCAAAATTCCCTTGCCGGGCGGCGACCTGCCGAACGCAGACTTCGAACAGTTCCTAAGCGACTTGCATTCCGAGTTTTCATGGCTCGGCCCGTCGCTGGTGAAGCACTACGCTCGAAGCTATGGAACCCGTGCCAGGCAATTGCTCGCCGGTGCACAAAGCGCGGCGGATCTCGGCCGCCGCTTCGGCCCCGATTTTTATGAACGGGAGGCAAAGTTCCTGGTCGAGACCGAATGGGCCGGCACATCAGCCGATATCCTGGAGCGCCGCACCAAACACGGCTTGCATATCAATGCAGCCGAGCGGAACGCATTCGAAGACTGGTTCAGCAACATCATGGCAACTGCAGACTGATGGCTTTCACGCTTTCTCTCAACACCAATCCCCTGGTCAACCGCTTCGCCGATCCAGACGATTTGATCGACACGATCGCCTATGGCATCGGCATCCGGGACGTGCAGCTGACGCATGAATTCGTCAATCCGGGCTGGCCGGCGGCAACGATTGCCAAATTCCTGCGCCTGTTCAACAGCGCCCTGGCGAGGACCGGCGTCAGGATCACCTCCGGCATGACCGGACCCTATGGCAGGCTCAACCATTTCGGCCATCCGGACGCGGATGTCCGGCGCTACTATGTCGATTGGTTCAAGACATTCGCCGACATTTCCGCCGAACTCGGCGCGTCAGGCATGGGCACGCAGTTCGCCATCTTCACCTACAAGGATTTTGACGATCCGCAACGGCGGGCAGCACTTCTCGACATCGCGCTCGAATGCTGGCGCGAGGTGGCCGAACATGCCAAGGCGACGGGCCTGACCTACCTGTTCTGGGAGCCGATGTCGGTCGGCCGCGAGTTCGGCCACACGATCGAAAGCTGCGTCACACTGCAAGGCGCCATCAATGCGGCGAACCTGCCCATTCCGATGCAGATGATGGTCGATATCGATCATGGCGACGTGACCTCGCCCGATCCGGCCGATACCGATCCCTATGCCTGGGCGAAGGCGTTTCCATTGCAATCGCCGATCATCCATATCAAGCAGTCTTCCATGAACAAGGGCGGCCACTGGCCGTTCACGGCCGCCTACAACAAGGACGGCCGCATTGTTCCGCAAAAGCTGCTGGATGCGGTTCGGCAGGGCGGCGGAACCGACAACGAAATTTGCCTTGAACTTTCCTTCAGGGAGAGAGAACCAGTCGATCATCAGGTTATCGAGATGATCCGCGAGTCGGTGGATTTCTGGGCGCCTCATATCGACAGTGGCCGCGACAGTCTCAAGCCTCAAGCTTGAGTGAAATGCCGGCTCGACGCCGGTACTGGTGGCCAGGAAAACACGCGTTGAAGGAGAAAAGAATGACCCCATATTGGGTCGGCACGAGTTGGAAGATGAACAAGACGCTGTCGGAGGCGTTGCAGTTCGCCGATGCGCTGGCGACCTTCGTGCCGGGTTCTGATCAGGCGATACAGCCCTTCGTCATCCCGCCGTTTACCGCCGCGCGCCAGGTCAAGGCGGCGCTCGCCAAGACCCGCGTGAAGGTCGGTGCCCAGAACATGCATTGGGCCGACGCCGGCGCCTGGACTGGAGAGGTTTCGCCGGTGATGTTGAAGGATTGTGGGCTCGACCTGATCGAGCTGGGCCACAGCGAGCGCCGCGAGCATTTCGGTGAAACGGATGCGACAGTGGGACTGAAGACGGCGGCTGCGGTCCGGCACGGTTTCGTTCCGCTGATCTGCGTCGGCGAGACGCTGGCCGAGCGAGAATCCGGCCGCGCCGATGAGATTTTGACCGCCCAGGTTCTTGGTGCGCTGCGAGGCCTTGAGGGCAATGCACTGTCAGCAGAAATCCTCTTTGCCTACGAGCCCGTCTGGGCGATCGGCGAGAAGGGCATTCCCGCAAGCGCCGATTATGCCGACAGGCAGCAGGCGCTGATCAAGAAGGTGGCCGCCGACCGGCTGCAAGCTGCCCCGCCCGTGCTTTACGGCGGCAGCGTCAATCCCGGCAACGCAGCCGAACTGATCGGCCAGCCCCATATCGACGGCCTGTTCATCGGCCGCTCCGCGTGGCAAGCGGTAGGCTATATCGACATTCTGGAAAAGGCGTCGGCCGCCATAGCGCGCTGACCACGAAGCAAAGGAGTTCATCACCATGAAGATCGCACTCGGAGCCGATAGCGCCGGCAAGCCGCTGCTCGATGTCATCGCCAAGCACCTCGCCGGCAAGCCGGAACTGCAGGTCGTCGATCTCAGCCAGGCTGGGTTCTACGCCGATATCGCCGCCGCGGTCGGCCACGAAGTTCTCGACGGCAACTACGACCGGGCCATCCTGTTTTGCGGCACAGGCATCGGCGTTAGCATATCCGCCAACAAGGTACCGGGCATTCGTGCCGCATTGACCCACGACACCTATTCCGCCGAGCGCGCCGCCAAGTCCAACAACGCCCAGATCATCACCATGGGCGCCCGCGTCATCGGTCCGGAACTGGCGAAATCGATCGCCGACGCATGGCTGGCCTCGGAATTCGATCCGAACGGCCCCTCCGCCGCAAACGTGCAGGCCGTCGACAAGCTCGACGCCAAGCGCTGACGCGAGGGACCTGCTGAGTTAACTGGTCAAGGCGACCCGCATCGCCTCGATCACGGTCACGGCGGACGCGGCGCCTGGGTCCATATGCCCAAGCGAGCGCTCGCCGAGGCGGGAGGCCCGGCCCTTGGTGGCGATCATCGCCTTGGTCGCTTCTGCGCCTGCCTTTGCCGCCTGCGCGGCAGCCTCGAGACTGGCCGCCAGATCCTTGCCGGAAGCCAGCGCTTCGCCCGCCGCTTGCGCTGCAGGCGCCCATGCATCGATCATCGTCTTTTCGCCAGGTTCAGCTTT
Source organism: Mesorhizobium sp. M1050 (assembly GCF_040318715.1). NCBI lineage: Bacteria > Pseudomonadati > Pseudomonadota > Alphaproteobacteria > Hyphomicrobiales > Phyllobacteriaceae > Mesorhizobium > Mesorhizobium sp. M1050. The sequence continues at coordinate 56,905 of NZ_JAMYMV010000042.1, forward strand.
GCCGCGATCCTGAATGCCCTTGGCCATGGCCTGGAACAGCGCGACCACCTCCGCGTCGTCAAGCGTCGTCTTGCCCTTGACGGCTGCCGCGCCGCGCATGAACGCGGTGGCATAGAGCGGGCCCGAGGAGGCGCCGACCGCGTTCAGGAACGACTTTGCTGCCGAGTTCAGCAAAGTCGTCGGATCGGTCGCCCCGGTGTCGAGCGCGGCCACCGCATCGCGTGCCGCGGAAAATCCAAGCTCCATCGCGATACCGTGGTCCGCGTCGCCGATAACCCCGTCAAGCGCGCACAGCCTGTCCCTGTCGGCTGACATGGCGTTTGCGATCGCCGCGAACATCGCAACAAGGCGGGCAGTGTCGATTGTCATGTCTTTGTCCTTGCCGCAGAGAAGGTTAGCCGGCGCGAAACATGGCGCAATCGCACGGGTGGTCCAGCATCGCCTGCAACTCGCCGTCCAGCCGATGCAAGGTGATAGAGGCCCCCGCCATTTCGAGCGAGGTGCAGTAGTTGCCGACCCAGCTTGCGTGGATGGACACACCGACATCATCGAGCCTCTGCTTCACGCGCCGGTTCATGATGTAGAGTTCCATCAGCGGCGTCGAGCCGAGCGAGTTGACCAGCACGGCAACCTTGTCGCCGCGCGTCGGCGCCATCTCGCCGAGGATCCTGTCCAGCCTCTCGTCGGTGATCTCGTCGGCCGTCATGAGCTTTCCGCGCGCAATGCCTGGTTCGCCGTGGATGCCCATGCCGATTTCCATCTCGTCCGGCCCGATCTCGAAATTCGGCCGGCGGGTCTGCGGCAAAGAGCAGGGCGACAGCGCCACGCCCATGGTGAAAGTGTGGTCGTTGGCCTTGCCGGCGATGCGCTCGCATTCGTCGAAGGACAGCATCCGGTCGCAGGCGGCGCCGGCCGCCTTGAAGATGAAGAAATTCCCGGCGACGCCGCGCCTCTTGTGCCGCTGGTCACGCGGTGCCGAAGCAACGTCGTCGGTGCTCAGCACCGTTCGCACCTCGATGTCGTCCATGGCCGCCATCTCGGCGGCCATGTCGAAATTCATCACGTCGCCGGCATAGTTGCCGTACATGAACAGCACGCCGGCGCCGCTGCTGGCTGCCTTGGCACATTCGAGGATCGGGTCCGGCGGCGGCGAGGCAAAGACATTGCCGATGGCCGCCGCGTCGGCCAATCCCTTGCCGACGAAGCCGAGGAAGCTCGGCTCATGACCCGAGCCGCCACCAATGACGAGGCCTACCTTGCCCTGGCGCGGCCCGTCGCGGGCGATGATCGAGCGTGGACTGCCATCCACGCTTTTGAGATGGCGAGGATGTGCGGCGAGAATGCCTTCCAGCATCTCGTCGACGGCGCGGTTGCCGTCGTTGATGATCTTCTTGGTCTGCACCGGCATCCTCCCGATTTCCGTATTTTCGCTGATGATACCGGGTGTTATCGGGATTTCCACCCAGCAAGACGTATTTCACACGTTGAGGTGTTTCGCGCAGCGGCACCTGAATCTAGCTGCTGGTCCTTTCAGTCGCCGAGGCCGTCACGGATGGCTGAGAAATAGCGATCTGATCCGACCTGACCGCCCTTGAGCGCAACCTCCAGTTCGTCGATCGCCTTGATGCGCGAATGGGCAACGCAAAGCGGGGAGCCCGGCGAAGCGGGCAGCGGCATGCGGATTGTCAGGGCATCGACACCCATCTCGCCGAGTGCATGGCTCGACGTGTCGCCGCCGGCAACGACCACGCGCCGCAGGCTCTGTTCGGCCGTCAGGCTACGAAGGATTTGTCCAAGGCCGCGGCCAAGTCTGTGGCGGGCGCCTTCCTGCCGGTCGATTTCGGCGCCCCTGTCGGCAGTGGGGCCAAGCGCGGTGTAGAGGATGACGCTGCGCCCGGCTTGCAGACTGGCACGGCCGCTTGCCGTCGCGCGCGCGATCGCCTGCTGTGAGGCCTGCGAAACCAGTTCAACCGGATCGACCTCGATGCCGTCGAAACCGTCGGTCAGGGCATGCCGAATCTGCCGTTCGGTGGTCGGCGAGCAACTGCCCGACACGACGGCTATCCGGTCGGCAGTGCCCGGCGGCGTGAAGCCTTGTCCGGCGCTGACGATGCCATTCGAAGCCCATTCGCCCAACAACGCATACTCGATCCCGGACGAGCCGACGACAAAAGAACCGCCCCGCTTGCGAACGCGCCACAGCTCCTTGCCGGCCAGGGCTTGCGTCTCCAGATTGTCGACATCGACAAGCACGATTGCGGTGCCGTTTGCGGTCAGGCGATCGAATGCCGCCGACCGCGACGCGGACTGTAGCGTCGCAAGATCGATCAGCCCGGAACTCAGCGCCGTCTGCCGCGACAAATGGATCAGCAGATCGGACTCATCCATCGGCGTCGTTGGGTGGCGGCTCATCACCGGGTGGCGGTCGATGCGAAAATATTGGTCGCGATATGCTGCGAACAGATGGCCGAAGGCGGTGTAGCGCTTGAGCTGCGGCGCACCGACAAGCAGCGGCACGCTGTCCTGCGCGAACACCGAGCGGCCGATCTCGATGGCCCGGCCGATGCTGCCGATCGTCGGGCTGGAATCGAAGGTGGAACAGACCTTGTAGTGGCAGATTGCGGCATTGAGCGTCTTCAGCCAGGTGAAGGCATCGCGCAGATGCGCATCCATCCAGTGCGGCGTCTCGCTGCGGCTGGTGCCGGCCAGTCCGATCGCCTGGCAATGCGCGAAGCGCGACAGCAAGGCCTCGTCCGGCTGGCGCATGAACAGCACGGTCGGCACGCCGCCGAGCTCGAGCGCCTCCATGACATCGGTCGAGCCGGTCAGGTCGTCGCCATAATAGCTGAGAAGCAGGTCTTGCATGCCTCAGGCCGCCTTGCCGTCGCCGAATTTTTCGATCGACCGCGCCAGTTCAGGGTGGCTCAGGGCGAAGTCGGCAAGTGGAATGCCGTCGACCGCCGCCTGCCAGGCTTGCTGCACGGCACGCACGCCGGCGCCCGGCCCGTCCGGATGGCTGACGATGCCGCCGCCGCAGAGATAGAGAAGATCGACCGTCCGCCCTGTCCGCGCATATGTCTCGGGTGCCTGCCCGCCCCACTGGCCGGAGCCCGCCACCGGCAAGGCGCAGTCCTCGGGTGAAAAGATCGGTGTTGTCACGGCCTTGAAGGATTCGACGAAAGAGTCATCCGGCTCCCAGTATTTCGAGGCGATGCCGTTGATCTGGAACTGGTCGACGCCGAGCAGCCGCCAGAACTGCTGCCAGACCTTGAAGTCCATGCCGAGGCCGGGGTGACGGGTGAGGATGTCCCAACCGTTGCGATGGGCGTGCAGCACCAGGCTGGAGCGTTTTCTCAGGAAGGCCATGCCACCGAAACCGATCGAATTGATGTTGACAACAGCGCAATTGCCGCCGGCCTTCACAACCAGATCATGATTGCGCATCATCTCGTCCGGGTCGGCATGCGAGATGCCGAAGGCATACATCGCTTTCTTGCCGGTCTTCTGCTCGTGATCGAGGATGAGCGGCATGATCGCCTTCACCCGTTCCGACAGGGGCGAATAGGCCGGGCTCATCAGCTTCTCATCGTCCTTGATGAAATCGACGCCGGCGGCGATCAGTTCCGCCACCATTGCCGCCGTCTCCGGCGGCCGCAGCCCGAGCGCCGGCTTGACGATCGTGCCGATGATCGGGCGGTCCGTCACACCGGTCAGCCGGCGGCTGCCGGCGACACCGAATTGTGGGCCGGGGTGGGCACCGCGAAAATCCTTCGGCAGCTTCATGTCGACGACGCGAATCCCGGAGAGGCCCTTGATCGAATAGGTGCCCCCGATGGCAATCGTCATCAGCGCCGAGAGGTCGGTGCCGATGGCATCGAAGGGAAAGGCGATGTCGACATCGGCGCGCCTGAACGGCCCGTCGCCGGCATCGGGAAGGGACGGCCGCTCGGCATCGGGTAGAGGTCGTATCGCCAGCACGCGCGCCGCCACCCGGGCCTTCAGCTCCTCGGTCTCGCCAGGCAGCGCGACGAAGGTGCCGGTCGACTGGTCGCTGGCGATCTTGGCGGCCAGCGCTTCGATGCTGCCAGGCGTTTCGATGCGATAGGTGAGGGTGATCATGGTCTGTTGTCTCACGCCGAGCATTCGAAAAAGTGTCGATAGCGAATTAAGTTGTCCGGTTTAGGTAGCACACGAGTTGTCCGCTGCTTCTGGTTTTGTTCTGCTGGCCGCCGAGC